>DAOVGJ010000265.1 GCA_030672465.1 Pseudomonadota bacterium
CCGGGTCTCCTTCGCCGATGCCGAAAACCGGCCTCATATTCCGATAGGGCCTCCGCGCATCGATGACGTCGAGGTTCGATGCGGGGGAGATTTTCCCCGTTCGTTCCGTTGGGAAGGAGAAATGGTCCACGTAGGTCGCCCGAGATGCCTCGGAAAAGGTCACGAGCCCATCTGTGTGCCTACGTATTAGGAATCGGTTCCCCCACGTGGGCTTTAAGGGCTCACGCTTATGGTCTGTTCGAATGACGATCACCTCGTGGGACGAGCGCTTGGCAGCCACCCCCCCTATTACGTGATCGTGGGTTTGGTGGACATTTAAGATGTCGAACTTCTCCCTCTCGATAAACCTGGGCAAATGGATGAAATCGTAGAGGTTATCCCCTAGGGAAAACCCCTTCTGGATCTTCAAGACGTGATTGAGCCGAAATTGGTCCGTCGCCCTTACCCCCCTCTCCCTCACTCTCTTCTCAATGCTGTCGGACACCTCGAAAGGGGGCCTTCGGTAAGCCAAGAGAACCTGGTGTCCCCTTATCTCCAGCTCTCGGCATAGGTTGAGCACTGGCTCCGCCGGCCCCGTCCACTTCCAATCGCTCAATAGGTGGAGTATCTTCATCCCTTCTTCAGATAGGAGGGATCCTTCTCGGCCACGACAAAAAGCTTCTTCCCGAAGAGCACATCGGCGGATACGACGTGGCCAAAGATCTCCCTGTTCCGTTCAACCTGTTCTGGCCTCTTCTCCCTCTTAAAACCTCGAGAGGTGAACACGTAGATCAGGGGGGTTAACCAGAATAGCAACAGAGCCGTATTGCTATAGTAGTGGGTTGAACAGTCAATGATACGAAACCCATTCCTGTGTAAGTTCACCCTCAACTCATAGTAGTTAACCATGTTGATATGTTCCCCTCCCTCAAAGGGATCCACCTCATTCTGAGGCCTGCCGGTGAATAGGTTAAATCCAACCAATAGGTTGGCCATCCTCGCCTTGAGATTGAGCACGTTGGGGGTGGTAACCACTAATTTCCCCCGCTCCCTCAGCACGCGATAACATTCCCGAATAAAGGTATATTGATCCTCCAGGTGTTCAATGAGGTTAGATGAGAGGATGCAATCGAAGAATCCATCCTCGTAGGGCATCTTCTCGTCCAGATCCACCTTGATACAATCAATCCCCACGGCTGAAAAAAGGGCGGGGTCGATATCCGCCGCATAGACATCGAGCCCCATTCCCTTCAATTTGGAGGAAATCACCCCGGGGCCCGACCCTGCATCCAAGACTTTACCCCTGAGGCCGAACTCCGTGAAGATCTCGAGGATCTTATCGTGGGGGTGTTGAAGCCCAAAAAACTTGTCGATCGTATTCCTCAGGTCATTCATCTTTCGGACGCCCTAATCAGCTCACATATCTCCCCCACATCCGAATCCTCCATCCCGGGATAGAGGGGCAGCGATAGGACCTCTTTTGAACACCTCTCCGTGATGGGCAAATCTCCTTCCCGGTAACCCAGTTCCCGGTAAGCCGCTTGGAGGTGAATGGGGATTGGATAATGGATCAAGGTGCTATATCCCTTCGCCTTCAAATAGTCTTGGAGGGCGTCCCTCTTTCTATGCCGAACAACGTATAGGTGGTAGACATGCTTTCCATAGTCCCGTTCTCTGGGAAGCATCAATGAACTGTCCTTCAGTGCTTCGCAATAAAGCCGGGCCTTCTCCCGGCGGAGGCGATTCCAGCGGTCCAGCTTCTTGAGCTTTACCCTCAATATCGCAGCCTGGATCTCATCGAGCCGGCTATTGAGCCCCTTCATGATGAAGGTATACTTGTCGGCCTGCCCGTAAGCCCGCAACAATCTCAATCTCCGAAAGAGGTCCTCATCATCGGTAACCACCATACCCCCATCCCCGTAAGCGCCCAAGTTCTTGCTGGGATAGAAGCTGAAACAACCCACCTTCCCGATGCTTCCCGCCTTTCTCCCCTTCCGCTTAGGGTTACTATGCCCAAGGTCCGTAAAGTACTCGGATCCATGGGCCTGACAGGCATCTTCGATCACCGTCAATCCATATCGGGAAGCCAGCTCCAGGATGGGATCCATATCCGCCGGAAATCCATAGAGGTGGACGGGAAGGATTGCCTTTATTGGCCTGCCAGTCTTCCTGTCAACCGGCTTTCCCGTTCCTGGATCAACACCACAATCTGCCTCGAGGAACTCCCTCAACTTCTCCGGGTCCATGGTATAGGTCTCCGGATCGATATCGATAAAATGGGGCCTCCCCCCCACGAAGGAGATGGCCAAGGCGGTAGCGATGAAGGTGTTGGCCACGGTAATAACCTCATCCCCTTGACCGATACCGCAAGCCAAAAGGGCCAGATGTAAGGCATCAGTTCCCGAGGCCACTCCAACACCGTATTGAACGCCTATATAGTGGGCGAATTCCCCCTCGAGGTACTCCACATTTTCCCCCAAAATAAATTGCCCCTTTTGGAGACATCGGGCCAGGAGATCCATGACCTCTTCCTCGATTTCCTTAAATTGAGGCCTCAAATCCACAAACGGTTTCATTGCTACCAGTAATACGATTTGTATTTCCTATAGAATTCGATGGTCCTCTCCAGCCCTTCCCGTAAGCTCACCGCGGGCTGCCATCCCACCATCCCCTTGATCTTGGATATGTCGGTATAGTAATCCCCCGGTTCGACTTCCTTCCTCTCCTGGGTGAACTCGGTAAATCCATGGCTGCCGGTTTTTGCCACTTCTACAATCAGCTTGGCGAGCTCGATAAAACTGGTAGGAACACCTGTTCCCACGTTGAAAACCTCACCATGGGCCACATCCGAGGGAGCAACCCTCAACATACACTCCACCATATCATCCACATAGAGGAAATCCCTGATGATCTTCCCGTCGCCGAAGACAGGGATCATTTCGCCGTCGATGGCCTTGCGAATAAACCAATTCACCACCCCGAATTCATCGTGTTGCATCTGATGCCTCTGCCCATAGGTGTTCGTTATCCGTAAACAGGTACCCTCGATCCCATGGATGTCGCGGTAGACC
>DAOVGJ010000020.1 GCA_030672465.1 Pseudomonadota bacterium
ATATCCTTTAGCTCCATTCCCGCCCCTTCAATCTGGTTCAATTTCCACTCACCCTTCCCCAATAGACCCACATCTACCATTGATAGGTCGTGAGAATGGGGATCTCCCAGGATATATACGTGGGAATCGGGTATCATCTCATCCTGACCCGGAATGAAATAGATCCCTTCGATGATTTTTTCCACCTCTCCTCCCGAAAACACTAGGGCGTCTATCGCTTTTTGGGCGGTTTGGGCATCTTGGAAAGTACTTGGTCCCAGAGGGATTTGATATCATCCTTCTCCTTGCGCCCGCCTTTACCATGCCGATACGGGTGTTCGTTGAGGCACGTCCTGCACCTTACCTTCCTGATCTCACCTTCGACCACTGCAGCAACATCATGACTCAAAAGCAAGCGACAGCGGGGGCAATAATCGTCTATCAAATCACCGACGCCAAGCGGATTTCCCTCCATCTTTTGCTCCAATTATCGGGGTGTATAAAGGCTACGTATGTGATCTCCGTCGATCCTCGGATTCCTTGCCGAAACCAACCACAATATAGGTATTGCTCTTGGGGTCAGTCTCAAGCCGGACTAGGCCCCTCTTCTCGGCGTCTTCGAGGAGGTCGCTGAAGGTTCGGTAACCATGATAATGCTCGTTGAAGGAGGGTTTCTTCCGCTTCATTGTCTGTTTGATCATGGATGACCAGAGGATCTCCTTATTCTCTCGAACCAGGGCGACCACCGAATCGATCAGGAGCTGAAATGCGTCCTTTTTCCTCTTGGGAAGATCCTTTCCAATCTTGGGCGGTATTCCAACGGGTCGTTCAAGGTCTTCATAGTAGATGAACTCATCGCAATTGTTGATGAGCAGGGTGGAGCTCGAATGCTTCATTCCCAGGCCGATAACGTGTTTTCCATTCTCCTTGAGCTTAGAGACCAATGGGGAAAAATCGCTGTCACCCGAAACGATAACGAAGGTGTCGATATGCTCCTTTGAGTAGCAAAGGTCTATTGCATCCACGGCCAGCCGAATATCTGCCGAATTCTTGCCGACCATACCCCTTTTGGGGATCTCCATAAGTTCAATAGCCGCTTCGTGAAACGTTTTCTTATACTCCTCATAACTGGTCCAGTCCGCATACGCCTTTTTGACGATGATCTTCCCTTTTTCAACCAGGCGTTCAAGAATTTTTTGGATATCGAATTTCTTATTCCTTTTCCCCTTCAATCCCAGGGCGAGGTTTTCAAAGTCGATGAGCACCGCAAGGGCGCGTTCTGCTTCAGGCATACCTACTCCTTTCATAAAAATGATAATCCCTCATTCCTCATCAAATATCTTTTTATCATGTGTAAGCTCTTTTCTCCCGAGGAATTGGGTCTATTCATGCACAATCGGGACGAGAAGGATCGAGAAATGACGAAGCCCGTAAGCTAGCCCCTTTATGAGGGATCGATTGACAGTCGAGAATTGGATATTGATTTAATTATTTTCCTTCAATTTACTCACATATGTCAAGGGCCGAGGTGACCGAAGTTTCGTGAATTCCTGGAGTGTTCCATTGTCCCTTCGCTTCAATGCTTCCGAAGTGACCCTTTCGGGGTTCGCAGGCGGGGAATACTTACCCCTTCCAGCCTCTAAATGGCTGGCTTTCCCCTTCCGCTCGGCTGAGCCCTTCGGTCTGCCCTCGATGGGTACCCCACTTCTCCAGCAAATTGCGCTCAGGGGCAATGGAACACTTCTCTGTACCGTCCATAACCGTGTGCCCACAGAGTTTCTTCCTTTATTCATTGCTGGAATTCCCCTTCTCTCTTTTCCTTGAATCCAATGGTACCGGATACAGATAGCAAACATGACGCCTCGGGAAATGGAGCTCTCCGGAAAGCCAGTAAAATCCATACTCTCCTGAGGAACCAATTGACAGCGGCCCAAAATGTGCTATTCATCCATGGAAGGGTTTGAAATTCTACGGTGAACAAATTTAAGGGCTACGTTCGGTGATTAGCATCCAACATCTGGATAAACATTTCGGTAAGAAAGACCTCTTCATCGACTGTGAACTGTTTATCGGTTCCACCGATCGTATCGGGCTGGTGGGCGAGAATGGAACCGGCAAAACAACCCTCCTCAAGATGTTGTTGGGCCTGGAGGCACCGAATTCCGGCAAAATAGGAAAGCCCAAGGATTTGAGGATCGGATACTTACCCCAGGAAGTCATAGAATTATCCGGTACCTCGGTTTTGGAATACGTCACGGATGTTGCCCAAGAGCTCAAAAGGATTGAAAGCGAGATGAACAGGGTATCAAGGGAACTAGAGAGGGCTGAAGGTGGGGAGGCATTACTGGGTCTGGCAAAACGTCAGGGATACCTCTTGGAGCGGTTCGACAATCTGGGAGGCTACCAACTGGAATCTAGGGCGAAAAAGATCCTCTCCGGCCTGGGCTTCGGCGAAGGGGACTTCAGCCTTCCCATTGAATCCCTGAGTGGGGGATGGATTATGCGGGCTTCCCTGGCCCGTATCCTCCTCTCGGCTCCCGATCTCATCCTGTTGGATGAGCCCACAAACCATCTAGACCTGGAATCCCTTCTCTGGCTAGAAGATTACCTCAAGGGTGTTACATCGGCCCTTTTGGTCATCTCTCACGATCGGGTCTTTTTGAACCGAGTGGTGGACCGGATCGTTGAAATCGATGGCTGTAAGATCATCTCTTATGCAGGGAACTATGACCTCTACCGAGTTGAAAAGGCGAAGAGGGAGGAAATCCGGTGGGCTGCCTACAGAAAACAGCAGGAAAGGATCGCACAAATACAGCGCTTTATAGAGAAAAACCGCGTTCGAAAGGACCGAGCCAGACAGGTTCAAAGCCGGATCAAGCTGTTGGAGCGGATGGATCGTATAGACCCACCACGTGAGTCCAAATCAATCCACTTTGAATTTCCACCTCCCGCGAGGCCAACCAAAACGTTGATCGAGCTTCGAGGTGTTTCCAAATCCTACGGCTCCCACGTGGTGTATCGGGATATCAACCTCTCCATCTTACGGGGGGATCGGATCGCCTTTCTCGGTCCTAATGGCGCTGGAAAGACAACTCTAATGCGCATTTTGGCGGGAGATTTGGATCTCGAGGGGGGCGAGCGCCTGCTAAACCCTAGCATTTACATCGCCTCCTTTTCCCAACGACAAATGGAACAACTCTCGCCGCAGAATACGGTTCTGGAGGAGTTGCTGTCAGTAGCCGGCAATCAATCCCTTGGGAAGCTCCGGGCGCTATTGGGGGCCTTCCTTTTTCAGAACGAGGATACCACGAAAAGGGTCTCCCTCTTAAGCGGTGGTGAAAAAAGCCGTTTATTGCTCTGCAAGATGCTCGTGGCCCGAGCGAACCTCTTGTTGTTGGATGAACCCACGAACCATCTGGACATTCCCTCCACCGAAGCATTGGAGGAGGCCCTTCGGCAGTACGGAGGTTCCCTGTGTCTTATCAGTCACGACCGTCACTTAATCAACTCCCTTGCCAACAAGATCTTGCTTATCCGAGACAAGGCCCTGGAACTCTATCCGGGAAACTTCGATGATTACCAGCGCATCTGGGCTGGCGATCAAGGTAGTTCACCATCCCGGGAATGCCGATGGGAAGCGGCCCATGGCGAGAGAACCATGCGGCGGAAAACCCAAGATCAAAGGCGGGCCGAGGCGGAATGCCGAAATCGTTTCTATCGGGAATCATCGCCGTTGAGGAAACGACTCGGCCTGTTGGAGGGGGAGATCGATAAATCCACGGCTCTCCTGGACCAATTGAACGGTGAATTGGCCCAGCCCGAAACCTATCGTGACCCGAGCCGAATACGGGATATCCACAAATCCCTGCAAGAGCTGAAGGAGAAGATCGATGAATTGACACGGGAGTGGGAATCAGTGGTGATGCGGTTGGATGATTTAGAGCGCCAATTTGAAGCGTCTAAACCGGACGTTTCCGCAAAATGAAGACATCCCAGGATACATCCGGCACGCCCAGGATTTATGTCAACGGCGCATCGAGATGAGCTCAGGAGGGTCTTGTTCTAGCATTTGTCCTGGAAACGTATGCCCTTCGAGGCTCATTTTATTTCTCCGATTCCTCGGCGTCCGTCCCGCTGGCTGCGTCCTCGATCACCTGTTCGATCTCCTCGTCGCTCACCTCTTCCCCCATTTCCTTGCCCATCCGTTTCATCCACTTGGCCAGGCTCTTGGGGTCCTTTTCATCCAGTCCTCCCATCATTGTGGGATCTAACAACGACTCCAACCTGCTCTCCTCTGAACGCATCACCCGAATCCGCGAGATGAGTTTCTGCACGTTACCGCTTTGGCAGTATTTACATTCAGGGGGGTGAATTTCCCCAGGGCTCAAATGTAAGACCTCGAATTTCTTGCCACAATCCAGGCATCGGTATTCATAAATAGGCATCCTTCCCTCCGAAATTCCTATCCCTTCACCCCGTAGCGATCGCCTATTCCCTCGAGAGCCGATATGGTATTGCGCCTTTTGGCCGGTTTGGAATCAGGGGAAAAGGTTTTGCCTGTACCACTCAACAAATCGCCCTATTCCCTCCTCCATGGAAACCCGCGGGGCATAGCCCAACTTTCTCCGGGACTTTTCGATATTCGCGTAGGTAATGGGCATATCGCCGGGTTGCTCGGGCAACCCTTCAATGATGGCCCTTTTCCCGAGGGCTTCCTCCAGCATTCGAATTAGATCGCTCAACCTGGTGGTGCGGGATTCCCCCAGATTATAGATCTCGTATCCCTTATTTGCATAGATCGCGCCCAGGGTTCCATCGATGATATCATCTATGTAGGTATAATCCCTCATGGATTGGCCATCGCCATACATGGGAACCTTCTCATTTCCATCGATGAGGCGGGTGAACTTATGGATGGCCATCTCGGGTCTCTGTCGAGGTCCATAAACGGTGAAGTACCGAAGACAGGCAACATTGATATCAAACAGGCGGTGGTATGTGTGACAGAAAAGCTCTGCAGCCCGTTTCGTAGCGCCATACGGGGAGATAGGGGTCTCAACCCTGTCTTCTTCGGAGAAGGGGACCTTGCTGTTTCCCCCGTAAACCGAGGATGAGGAGGCAAAGACGAAGCTCTTAACGCCGTATTCCCGACAGGCATCGAGGAGGTTTATGGTCCCTTGAACGTTAACTTCCTCGTATAATTTCGGGTAATCGATGGAAGGACGGACACCTGCCCTAGCAGCCAAATGAACGACGACGTCGAAGCTCTGTCTTCGGAATATTCGGGCTATGAGCTGGTTATTGCGAATATCCCCTTCGATCAGCTCAAACTCTCCCCTTCCAATTGCTTCCCGGATGTTTCTCCTCTTGACTCGTGGATCGTAAAAATCGTCGAAGTTGTCCAAACAGGCCACCCGATGGCCTTCCCCAACTAAGCGGTCGCAGAGATGAGATCCGATGAATCCGGCCCCCCCTGTCAAGAGGATTACCATGGCATTTCCTCTTCTTTACTTATGAGTGATCTCTATGGGAACTTCCGATAAGTGGGTTATCTTCCAACGAAATGTATTCCAAGAGGATGACAAAAGCAAGGACCAGCTTAAGGTGCTGAGTCTATCCTTCTTGTTTTAGCCCTTCCTATCTCTCGGATTGGCAGATAAGTAGGCATTAATAAAATAGTCCACCAGATCTTCCATGGAGGTCCTGATGTCTTCGAATTTCGGAGCGATACCAGTTGCGCTGACTGACCACGTAACCGCCCCCGTCTTAATCTTATAGGCTCGAACCAGATAAACATCTTGCACGAGCTCGATACTATTCTTGTAAACATATACCGGGAAGTATCTGTATTTAAGAATACTTATGTTCACGTACATGGAGGGTCTGCCCGGCGTCATTTGATTTTCCCTTTCAGATAGAACCTTAATTCCCGCCTTTTGAAGTTTTAGCTCCGTGTCCGTCCGTAACCGGTCTTCTGTCAGCCCACCTCCTTTGGTTTCGGGTTTTAGGCATTCTATCACTACGTGGACTCCTTTGAGGCCACGGAGCGTTTGACGATTAAACTCGTCATCCTGGGCAAATGCCGGCTTCGAGGAATGCAACTCCATCACGGCCAAGACTATGAATATCAATTGAACCACGGCCAAGACCATAAATATCAAAATAATCCACCCTTCCCTCTTGCCCATATTTTCTCCCCCCTCTTTTTTATTCTCTTATCTAGGCCCAAATAATTCCCTTTTCCATAGTTTTTTGGAAACCATAGCGGTATTCACCCCATAACCCCCTCTTATTCTCCCTCGGACCCCCCTCGTAACGTCCTGGCAGAGTCTCTTGGATTCGTGAACCTCCGGAGTCTCGAGGCCAATGAGTTGAACTCTTTCGCCATTGATGAGCAGAAGGGTATCGCCATCGACGACCTGTTTGACCCGGGCGGTTTGGGAATCAGCGGCTTGAGGAGACAAGGGAATGGAGAGGATAAAAAGAAGTAGGAAAATGTTCGGATTAGGCATCCCATGTGCCCATGATAGCAACATGGAAAAAGATTCACAAGAAAAAAGCAGAGCCATTGCTGCCCCTGCCAGTGACAAAGGTGAATGCGGGGCTGGCGACTATCCCTACATCATCTGCTTGGCCAACTCAACCCCCTTTTCCGGTATTCACCCTCTGTGAAGGCCCAAAGTGTTTCCGTGGTGACGTTACCCTTCGAAGCGAGATCGAGAGTGGACTTAGTTATTGTTTCATCGTCCGATGCTTCGGTGATGGTGACAATGTCAGCCTGGCTCCCCCACCAAGTTGAACTCTCTCAACTCTGAGCCCATGGGCCTTAATACTTTTTTGGCCGCGCCGAGGCGGGCGGGTCTCTGCTTCATGTTATCTATGACTTTTTGCGAATAGTTGTGAAGCATGATATAAGCCTTAGGCAAATTGACAACATCACGAATAATGGAAAAACCTCCTCAAGAATCAACTCAAGCTCTAATTACTCAACTCTCTGTAATTAAACAAGATTTTCCAGAATAAACCTCATTTTTTCCTTTTTCATATCATGGAAATGGATTATACTTACAATGAATCTTTTGGACTGAAAGGGGAGGAGACAAAACGTGGGCAGGGGCGGTCGCTTCGGGAAATATGGGGAGCACAAAAGGTTTGAGCGATTGCGAGCGGGAAAGAAAAGGGATTTCCCCCCCGGTAAAATGCCCAATCCTTTGGCTTCTCACCCCTCCCCGTGGCGTGCTCCCAAGAAATCCACCCGTGGTTTGAAGTTGGCCTTTAGAAGGGCGAACCCTCGTGACCTACCCTTTATTGCCGAATTATCAGAGCAGGTCTTTTCCGTCTACGGCCCATATGATGAGATAATCCTGCGGTGGGCCTCCTTTCCACACATTATCACCGTGTTAGTCGAGGAAAAGGGCCAAACGAGGGGGTTCGCTATGATCAATACGTTGCTCGGGGCTCAGAATTTGCCCAAGGGTGAATTGGTGGCCATTGCCGTCGTACCTGA
>DAOVGJ010000225.1 GCA_030672465.1 Pseudomonadota bacterium
TAAATAATTACTCATTATTCAAACAAGGACTAAATCCTAAATCGACTCGGCCGTCTTCGACCCTGAGGCTCAGACCCGAAGGGAGCCTTCGACCCGAGCTCAGGCCGAGGGGCTCGTCGCGGGCCGAAGCACTAAATCCTAAGCAAATTCTAATTTCCAAATTCCAAATTCAAAATCGTTTAGTTCCTTGGCAAATGTTAGAATTTACTTATCTAAATCAAACTGTTTTGAGTTTTCAGTTTCGGTCATTTGAATTTGTTTAGAGTTTAGAAATTAGCATTTTGAATTTGCCTGTATCATTTTCCATACGCAAGTATTTATATCGTCACATATAGATTTATACCCTCTCTATCCTCTCCCAGCCCCAAAAACCAAAGGGTTTGAAAAGAAGGAATATCACCATAAAGATGAAGGGGGCTACCTCTTTCACCCCTCCTGGAGTGAATTGGCTGATATAACCATCGGCCAAGTTCTGGAGTACCCCGATGACGATCCCCCCCACAATCGCACCGGGGATCGAATTCAGGCCCCCGAGAACCACAGCGGGCAGGACGATCAGTCCCAGGTAGCTCAACTGAATATTGAGACCATTTATGTTGCCAAGAAAGGTCCCGCCTACACCTGCTGCCATGAAGGCGATAGCCCAAGCAATCGCATAGACGAATTTTGCGCTCACACCCAATGAGAGGGAGGCCATCTCATCGTCAGCACAGGCCTGCATTGAAAGCCCCCACCGGGTATATTTGAAGAAAGCGACAAAGATCACCAGGAGGACCATCGCAGCAAGAAAGGCCCAGAGGTTCACCTGACTGATGATAATATTCCCCAAGATATATGGGGTAATATCAAAGATCGGGGGGTTGAAGACCCTGATATCGGTTCCCCAGATGGAGAACACAATCCCCCTGAAGAAAAAGGAGATCCCGACTGTGACCATGATCACCGACAGTATCGGCTCTCCAATCATCTTTCGTAAAAAGAGGTGTTCCGTTAAAACCCCTAAAGCAAATCCAGTGATGAGGGTTCCTAACAGGGCAATGATAAAGCCCAATGTGATCCCCAACAAAGGCACGAACCAGAGGTAATATTGCAAACACACATAAGCGCCGATGAGGGTAAGTTCACCCATAGCCAAATTGAGCACTCCTGAGCACTTGTAGATAAGTGTCCAACCCAGGGCCACCAAGGCGTAAATCCCACCCAGCATGATTCCCGTGGATAACAGTTGCAGGAACAGATCCATTGATCTCCCTCCTTATACCGGTACTTCGGCCACGCTGAGGTCGGTCTTGATCTTAACTACCCTCCCGTCTTCATAGGTGATGCTGGTATCCATATGCATGGAATCGGTGTCCGAGTAGAGGGCGTTTACGATATCCTGGTACCGCTCTTCCACAAAGCTTCTCCTGATCTTCCTCGTTCGCGTGAGCTCATCGTCATCGGCGTCGAATTCCTTATACAGGTTGACGAACTTTCTGATCTTTGCCGGATCGGGAAGGGTGCGGTTTACCTCTTTGAGGGGCTTTTGGACCAGCTCGTAGACCTCGGGGAGCTGGGATAGTTCCGGATAGCTGGTGTATGCAATGCCACGGTCTTCGGCCCACTTCCCCACCGTATTGTAGTCGATACAGATGACCGCCGTGACATAGGGTTTGTGGTCTCCTATGACCCAGGCATCCTTGAGGTAGGGGCTGAATTTCAATCGGGCCTCCAGGAATTGGGGTGAGGATTTTGAGCCGTCGCTGAGGATCATAATATCTTTGGTCCGATCGAAGACGACGAGGTGTCCATCCCCGTCGATAAACCCCGTATCGCCGGAATGGAGCCAGCCATCCCTGAGGGTCTTTGCGGTCTCCTCGGCCATCTTATAGTATCCCAGGAAGACTGAGGGACTTTTGGAGATGATCTCCCCCTCCTCGGTGATCCTCACCTCGGTCTCGGGAATGGGTTTTCCCACCGTGTCGAACTTGACGTCGTCGTTTCGATGGACTACCGAGATGCCAGCAATCTCGGTCTGCCCGTAAATCTGTTTTAAATTCACCCCAATGGCGTGGAAGAACCGGAAGTGGTCCGGCCCCATGGCCGCCCCTCCGGTGTAAGCATTTCTCACCCTGCTCAATCCCAGATGGTCACGGAGCTTTTTGTGACACCAGAAATAGGCCAGGTATTCGAGGAGATCCCAATGCCAGGGGACGGGTTTCCTCTCGAACTTCAAGTCGGCCACGTGGTAACCGATCTTCATGGCCAACTCGTAAGCTTTACGTTTTAGCCACGTAGCGTCGAGATGTTTCA
The DNA here is from genome assembly GCA_030672465.1 of Pseudomonadota bacterium. Lineage (GTDB taxonomy): Bacteria > Desulfobacterota > BSN033 > WVXP01. The sequence goes on from DAOVGJ010000225.1 coordinate 2,293, forward strand.
CCTGAACCGTCCGGGTCATCTGCTCGTAGAGCCTGGGGGGAGCGAACATGACGTGGGGGCCGATCTCCCTCACGTTTTCCTGGTTGGTCTCCGGCTCCTCGGGGAAATTGATGGTAAATCCCACCTGAAGACCGCAGGAGATGGACATCATCTGCTCCCCGATCCAGGCAAAGGGGAGGTATGAGACGAAGTCATCAGCCTCATAACAGGGGTCCACCCTCATCAAATTCTGCCCCATGGTGAGCATGTTATAGTGGGTGAGCAATGCCCCTTTGGGCAATGCCGTTGTCCCGGAGGTGTAAAAGAGGAGGCAGATATCGTCCCCTTTCCCCTGGTTCACCAGCTCCTCGAAGAGGCCCGGTTTTTCGCGGTCCAGTTTTCTTCCCAATTCCTGGACCTCTTTGAGGCTAATGAGGATGGGATCATCGTAGCTCCTCATCCCCTTCGGATCATCCCAGATGACCTTAGTCAGCTTGGGGGATTTATCCTTTATGGCTAGGGCCTTATCAACCTCCTCCTGTCCCTCGGCAAAATAGAACTTGGAATCGGAGTGATCGACGATGTACTGAACCTCATCCATCAAGCAGTCCTGAAACAGCCAGACCCCGATGCCACCGGCACACATGGCCGCCATCTCGGCCCACAGTCCTTCGGGGCGATTATCGCCGATCATGACCACCTTATCGCCCCTCTCCAACCCCAGGGAGACCAGGCCTAAGGAAAGAAACTTAACGTTTTCCAGGTATTCCTTCCAGGAGAAAGGAATCCAGACACCGAACTCCTTCTCCCTCATGGCCACCCGAGGTTCCCCGAATTTTTCGGCGTTCTTGACCAGGAGTTTGGGTATGGTCAGATCATGGGTGATTTCGATTTCTCCCGGATACTGTTTTTCATCGGCGGGTGACATAGAGTTCCTCCACTTCGCCCAGATAGGCCTTTATCACATCGGGGTGGTTCTGGATATCATCAGGTGTTCCTTCGGCAATCTTCTCGCCAAAGTTGAGGGCCATAACCCGATCCGACAAATCCATCACCACGCCCATATCATGCTCAACCAGGACACAGGTTACCTGCCAGCGCTCTTCCTCATTTACATCCAGAATAAACCTGGCCATGTCCTCCACTTCCTCCAGGTTGAGGCCCGCCAAGGGCTCGTCGAGGAGGAGTATCTTAGGGTTGAGGGCCAAGGCCCTGGCCAATTCCACCCTTTTCTGCATCCCGTAGGGGAGCATACCTGTGACGTGGTTTCTGATGTGTTCGATTTCCAAGAGGTCGACGATCTCCTCTTCGATAAACTTTCGGCTTTCGATCTCCTCCCGAGCCGTCTTTCCGACATAGACGGAACCACTGAAAATACCTGATTCCAGATGAATGTGTCGACCCAGGCGGATGTTGTCCAGAACGGTCATCCCGCTGAAAAGCTCTATCTTCTGGAAGGTCCGGGAGATACCCATCTCAGCCCTATGGTGCGGGCTGAGGCCGGAAATGAATTTCCCATCGAAGTAAATACGTCCCTTTTGGGGACGATAGAGCCCATTGATACAATTCATCATAACGGTTTTTCCGGCACCGTTGGGGCCGATGAGGGAGAAGATCTCACCCTCTCTTACCTCAAAACTAACGCCCATGAGGGCGGCAATCCCTCCAAAGGAGATATGGATATCCTCCACCTTCAGCAGGGGCGTGTCGCCAGATGTTGCATCATTTCGGACCATGCAAATCTCCTAGCGTTCTTCGGGCAAAATTTGTTCTATTTGGTTAAACAGTAGTATATTCCGTTAAGTAACACTTAACGATTTGATCCCCGCTCATAATCATGGAGATACCGGTAACAACGTCAAGAGCTTAATGGCCTGATATTATTACGCTTTTATCAATACAAGCCAATTTGGATTTATCTGCAAATTGAGATGATTTGAAGTGATGTTTTATTATCAAATTGCTCCGTATTTGTCAAGGAAAAAAATTCCCAGTTTACGTAATATGGTTAATGACGAGAAACCCTTGTGGTAAAGGGGCGTTAGAAGGAGGTTGAAGGAAGATGGGGGAAACAGGAATCGTGGGACGTGGCAACCGCTAGGTCTTGGAGGTATAGAGAACGGCTACGATTTTGGTTTCCTTATCCTTCCGGCACTGGACGCGATGGGGAATGGTCGAATCATAGTAGATGGAATCACCCGGATAAAGGACATCGGTGTGATCGCCGAGGGTGACTTCCATTTCGCCTTCCAAGACGAAGATAAATTCCTCTCCCTCATGGGTGGATGTCTTGGTGGATTTGACCGTTGCGGGCTCCAGGGTTACCAGGAAGGGTTCCATATGCCTGTCCTTCTTTTCGAACCCCAGGGACTCGTAGGAATACCCGTATTTCACCCCATTCTTGGAGGCGAATCTGGATACCTTTTTCCTTTCATTCTTTCTCACTATGGTATAGGGCTCCCCGGGGCCCTCTCCGAAGAAATAGCCTAAATTGACGTCCAGGGCCCTTGATATCTTGATGAGCGTGCCCAAGGAAGGGGAAATCAGATGATTTTCCATCTGGGAAAGAAGGGCCGTTGAGAACCCCGTCAAATCGGCCATTTCCCTCAGGGATAAGCCCTTCGTTTCCCGGAGTTCCCTTATCCTCTCACCGACTTTCATTTCCACGGAGGTTTTTTCGTCTCCCATACGGGTCCTCCTCCTGGCTGATTGTAAGTCCTTGGTTCGTCCAATTGGCTTGCCAGTATTCTACCTCATCCCCTATAGACTCCGGATGAAGTCCCTCCCTTTCTTTACGGCCTCTAAATTGGAGGGGATCATATCGTGATGGCGCTCGTTCAGGACGCTGAAGAGGGCATCGGGTATCGAGGCCTCTTTTATTACCCGTGTCTTCTCGACATATGCTCCAAGGGCAACCATGTTGGCCAATTTGATGTTGCCCAATTGAGAAGCGATCTCGTTGAGCGGTATGGGGACCAGTTCGACCTTCTTCCTCGAGACAGTTTGGGGATCCACCAGGGATGAGTTTAAGAGGAGGAATCCCCCTGGTTTCAGGCGATTTGCGAACTTCATCAGGGAAGGGCTGTTCATGATAATTGCGGAAAGGGGCTTACCAATAACGGGGGAGCCGATCTCCTTGGCGGAGATTACCACGGTGCAGTTGGCCGTACCCCCCCTCATTTCGACGCCATAGGTGGGTAAATAGGTAACGTGCTTGCCTTCCTTCATAGCCGCAGAGGCCA
>DAOVGJ010000038.1 GCA_030672465.1 Pseudomonadota bacterium
CCTCTGTGCACTTCATCTCGTTGAGCAAACCGGCGACCTTCTTATTGTTTATGAGGAGGTCATTAGGCCATTTTATTCGCGGCTGAAGACCAGATATGCCTTTCGTGGCTTTTGCAGTCGCAACTGCTGCCATAATGGTAAGCAAGGGAGCATTTCTTGCCGCAATCGGTGGGCGAAGGATTATGGATACATAGAGATTGACCCCCGGAGGAGAGAGCCATGGTCGGCCTAGCCTGCCCTTTCCCCTTAGTTGGTGATCTGCAACGACAACCTCTCCTTCTTCCGCTCCCTCAAGGGCCATGCGATATGCCTCTGAATTGGTTGAATCCAATTCACCGAAGAGATGAATTTTCTTGCCGACGGTCTGAGTCTTCAAATGGGCCTTGATGGACCGCGGAGAAAGGGTATTCATGGGGTCCATTCTCCGTTCACGGGAGTATATGGGGGGACATTACCCTTCGGAGCTGGTGTCATAGTGGGAGAACTGCAGTGAAAAGGTACCGCGTCCTTGGCTCATAGATCTCAAATCAGTTGAGTAGCCGAACATCCCCTTCAACGGGGCCAAGGCAGCGATGATAGCAATCTTTCCCTTCGGCGTAATGGATTGTACTTCCCCTTTGCGCGCCCTCAGGTCTCCTATCACTTCCCCCATGAACTCCTCGGGGACTATCACATTGAGCTCCATGATGGGTTCCAGGAGAATGGGTTTCGCCTCCTTCAGACCCTCTCGGAAGGCATTGGAAGCGGCTATCCTCAAAGCCATCAAAGAGGGGTTTTGAACATCAAAGGAGGCCTTTAAAAAGACCGTCTGAATGTCGGTTACCGGATATCCCATGATCAGGCCGGCTGTAGAAGCATCTTTGACCCCCTCTTGCATGGCGGAGAGCCCTTCCTGGGATACAATACCGTTGGGGATTTCGGACTGGAACTCCAGGCCACTGCCGCGATGGTTTGGGATGAGCTTGAGGATTACCTCGGCGAAGTGGCGAGCATCTTCGATTACCTTATCGAACCGACCCGAGGCCTCCGCAGCCTTGGCAATGGTCTCACGGTAAACGACCTGGGGACGGCCGATATTGACTTCCAAGTGATATTCACTGAGGAGCCGTTGCATCAAGACCTCCAGGTGGAGCTCCCCCATCCCGGAAATGATGGTCTGCCCGGTATCCTCGTCAAATTTCACGAAAAAGGTGGGATCTTCATCGCTCAGCCTCTCCAGGGAGAAAGCTAGTTTATCTTGGTCCCGATTGGTTTTGGGCTCCACGGCCACAGACATCACCGGCTTATAGAAGTCTATGGGTTCCAAGAGGATGGGATGGTCCTCCTTGCAGAGGGTGTCCCCCGTAGTGGTTTGCTTACACCCCATGAAGGCGACAATATCCCCCGCTCTGGCATCCTCCAGCCTCTCCCTGTGGTTTGCATGCATCAGGAAGATCCGTGAGACCCTCTCCTTCGCCCTCACCCGGGGATTATACACCTCTGCCCCGGTCTTAAGGAAACCGGAGTAGATCCGGGTATAGGTCAACTTCCTCCCTTGGTCCATCATGATCTTGAAAGCAAGCCCACAAAAGGGTTCATCATCGCTTGAGGCTCTCTCCTCAACGTGATCCGTGCGTGGATCGACGCCCTTAATAGGGGGGATATCTAGAGGAGACGGGAGAAAATTAACGATGGCGTCCAAGAGCGGCTGGATTCCCTTATTTTTCAAAGCGGCCCCGCACAAAACCGGAACCAGGTTGAGGGAGATGGTTCCCCTCCTAATAGCTTCCTTGATCTCTTCCTCTGAGAATTCCTCCCCTTCGAGGTACTTTTCGGTGAGGGCATCGTCCGATTCTGCAACGGTCTCCAGGAGTTTTTTTCTATATTCTAAGGCTTGAGGGAGAATTTCTTGGGGGATCTCTATCTCGCTGAAGGAGGCCCCGAGGGTCTCTTCATGCCATACGATCCCCTTGAATCGAATCAAATCCACCACGCCCTTAAATTGATCCTCGGATCCCAGGGGCAATTGGACGAGCAGCGGTTTTGCCCCCAACCGATCGACCATCATCTCA
>DAOVGJ010000245.1 GCA_030672465.1 Pseudomonadota bacterium
AAAGCCGAAGGGCTGCGTTCCGCTTCATCCTTCGTCACTGCAGCGTACTTCTATGTACGCCTCATTCCTCAGGATTTGCGCGCCTTGCATCTGGATCTTTTTTCTTTGCCGTCTGATTTAGACTTTTTACGAAATCATCAACTTTAGAATGGGGGAAAAAATATTTTTGAGCGGCGAAGAGGGTCTTTTTCAGAGATCTCGAATGCATTGGCCTCCCTTTGTACAATGGAACAAGTCCTTGAGTCCGGGAGCGAGATTTGTATCACGGGTCAGGGAGTTCCAGATTTCCCTTGACTTGAACCCATCGACCGATATAATCAGAGATGTCCTGAGATCGTGCTTGAGGAAACGGAATCCCATTATCCATGAATGGGGAGATCGAAGGTTCCGAAAAAAGACAGGAGGTGTGCCATGAAGGTGAATAAGATCGATCACATCTGCATTGCGGTAAAGGACCTTGAAGCGGCGAGGAAAATCTGGGAACCAATTCTGGGGAAATCCAAACCCGACGATCCCTACGTGGATGAGCCCGAAAAGATCAGGGTAGCGAGGTACTGGCTAGGCGATGTAGGATTCGAGTTGATGGAGTCCACAACCCCTGACGGTGATGTTGCAAAGTTTATCGAGAAGAGGGGAGAGGGCATTATGCTTATCGGGTTGAATGTGGATAATACCCGAGAGGCCACGGAGGAGCTGAAGGCCAAGGGTTACACGTTCATAGGCGGCGCGAGGCCGTTCAGGAACTGCGAATTTGCGTTTATTCATCCCAAAGACGTCAACGGCGTACTCTTGGAGCTCATCGACTATCCCTGGGATGAATTTAAGAAATAAGTTGGCTTTTCCTTAGTTTTTTTTCCACCAGATTGTGAAAAAATGGACAGGAAGTGAACCTGAGGAGGTCCATCTTTGGAGAAGACTCTTTACCCGATCTTCCCAGGATAGGCCTCCGCAGATTCAAGTATCCTCACCATTTACCCTTCGGATTCGCGACCTCCCCTGTACTTGAGGACTTTTCTGTGATGATTTCCAGAGATAACGACGGTTATCCATAAGTATTACGGCTATGGAGGAGCCGATGCACATCCTCGCCATCCATGGTAGTCCGAGTATGAAAAGGGGAAAAACCTATCTCGTATTGGAGAAACTCTTGAAAGGTGCCGAGAAGGCGGGGGCAATTACTGAGGTTGTATTTCTGCAAAAGGAAACAATCGGGGAATGTACGGGGTGTCTTACCTGTTGGATCAAGACCCCAGGCAAATGTTTTCAGAAAGATGATATGGCGGAACTGATCGAGAAGCTCAAGAGGACGGATCTCATGATCCTGGCAACCCCAGTTTATGTGGACGGGATGACGGGCCAGTGCAAGAATTTCATTGACCGCCTCATTCCCTTGTTGGATCCCCATTATGAGATTCGGGATGGGCACTTCCGCCATGTGGTGAAGGAGAAGTATTGCAGCAAGATTTTTCTCATCAGCGTCTGCGCCTTTCACGAGATGGACAACTTCGACCCGCTGATCCTTCATATCAAGCGGGCTGCAAAAAACCTCAATATGGAGCATATGGGAGAGATCCTTCGACCGGCGGTTTATAGTTTGGGTATGAAGAAAGTGGGCTCCGATGCCATTGGGAAAGTCATGGAGGCATTTGAAAGGGCTGGGAAGGAGTTGGTGGAAAATGGCGTCGTTTCGGAGAAGACCCGGCAGGAGGCGACCAACGAAATCGTTCCCAAGGAGGCATATCTTCGGACCATCAATAGATACTTTGATGCTCAGATTGGACGGAGATAACCCGCGGCTCTCGAAATAGCTTGACTTTCCCTCTACAATGCAGCAGTATTAGGCAGAGGCAGGAAGGCAGGGTAGTGGGCTAGTGGTTAAGGGGATTTACCGCGGAGATTCGGATTTCCAGACAGTTTCATCCGTGGAGATCATGTGAGGACGTTAGGGAACTCGATATAGTGGCCTTATGGACCGCTTTTTGAATCAATTGATTCAATTGCAGGAACTCAATTTTGTCCTTTCGGAACAGCGCACGTTGGTCCCCAAAAACCGTTTGGCGGATCTCGAAAGCTCCATCAGGGCATTGATAGGAAACCTTCCCCAGGACATTGCAACCCTTTATCGAAGATTGCAGGAGCGTCACCAGGCAGCGGTCGTTCCCGAAGCTAATGGGACGTGTTCCGGTTGTGGTATCTCCTTGCCCACCTCGCTGGCGGGAGAAATTAGATCCGGGAAGGGAATTCAACAATGCCCAAATTGCAGGAGAATCCTGTATCATCTTGAGGGAGCACCTAAACAACTAAGAAGGCGTCTCGAGCGGACAGGAAGGCCGAGGGCTGGCGTTGCCCGATTCTCCTCCAAGGAACTGATGCTTCCCCGCATTGAGGCGGAAGACCGGGATGATGCTATTTCCGCGTTGATCCAATTGATGGCCGCCAAGGAGTTTGTTGAAAATCCGGAAAGTTTGTTAGGAGCTACCCTTCAGCGAGAGTCAATCATATCAACCGCCTTGGAGCACGGCCTCGCATTTCCACACGTCCGTGGCGTGGAGGGCGGGGGTTTGACCTTTTCCCTGGGATTGAAGAAAAAAGGATTGAAGTTTGATCGCTCCAAGGGCCGGTTGACCCGCATCATTTTCTTCATCGTCATTCCCTCAGCGGCCAGCGTATTTTACCTCCAGCTCTTATCCGGTTTTATAGAGACATTTCGTCAGGAGCGCGCGCGCAAAGAAATATTGGCCTGTAAAACCCCCGAGGAAATGTGGACGACGCTTAACACCCTGACGGAGAAAACCATCCCATAGATTGGATTGATCAGGAGGCATATATGGCTATCACTAAGAATGTGGTGAGGGGTGAGAGGATCCTCCGCGCTATTATAGGCGTTATTCTTATCCTTTTTGGCTTTTTTTTGGCTGGATTCTGGAAGCCGTTATCCATTGTTGTCGGCGGCCTTTTGGCACTAACCGCCATTGTTGGACACTGACCCTGAAAGGGATTTGTGCTGAAGGTCTTCAGCAAGAAATGACCAGTCCTCCTCTCCATCCACATTCGAGGGCTTAATCCATCGAGCCCTAAAAGCTCCGTTACTGATTAACATCGGCCCAATCTTCATTCGCTTTCAGGTGGTACCCTGTTTGGTTGAAAGGCTGTCCGGTAGCTGACGTTGAACCGGTTGAGGCGGTCCAAGACATGGGGGTAGAGGATCAATTCCTCCTCTTCGAATTCCTCCATAAGGGACGGCATCATAACGAAGATTCGCCTTCTCAGCCTTTCAAGTTTTTTGGGGGAGGAGAAGGAGATCATGACGGCGGGATTACAGCTAACACCGACATCGAATAGATACTCAAGGGCTCGCAGTTGAAGGTCAAATCCCTCGGGCATGGAGTTGGTGAGCATGGTAAATTCATCCCGGTCACAGCCTTTTATGGAAACCCTTACGTGGAGAAAGGGGAAACCAGCCAGATCTTTGGCATAGCTCTTGTCGGAACCGATCAGAATTCCGTTCGTCTCAAGAATAAAGAGATGCCCTTCCCAGCGGAGCTTATCGAGCAATCGAAGGAGGTGGGATCTTCCAATGGTGGGTTCTCCTCCGCTCAGCCTCAATTGTGTGAGTCCTTTCTTTCGAGCTTTTGAGAGAAGCTTCCGGGCCACCTCATGGGGGTTATAGAATGATCCTACATTCGTTGGGTTAAACAAAAGGGGATCCCTTACCCAGCAGAACTTGCAGAGGAGGCCACATCCCACGCAATCACCAGTGGCGATGCCGCCATACCATCTATCCGTTCGAAATCGATAATATTTGCGAAGTTCCCCCCTGACTACCCTCCTTTTAATGACTTTATGCCTTGCCACTGGGTCGTAGGCCATCGGTATTTCCCCATGGAAAACAACATAACAGGTCAGGAGGCATTCGAGATGCTTTCTTTCCCCTATCCCCTTTTTCGTTTCTTCTCCTCGACCACGACCTCCACTTCCGCCATCCCCTTTTTTCGGATTAATTCAGGGGGTTCCCCCAATTCATAGGTGATGACGAACTCATCTCTCGGCAGGAAATAGCTCGAGCTGAGTGATTTTTCGATGAATTCCTCCTCTGGGATCCCAGCGATGTAAAGGATGCCCCGGTGGATGAAGACGTCCACACCGGGATATTTCTCTATGGCTTGCCTCAGTTTCTTCCTCAAACTCATCCATTCCTCCTTTCCTGTAATCAGTGGATTTCAATGAGATCCCCGAAAAACTCGGCAAATGGAGTTCTACGCCTGAACTTATCACTTAGTTTTACTAAAATGTGAATCACGGCACTTTAGCATTAGATACAGATAACTTATATCTGACAGCAGCACCGCAGGACTGCAACACCACAGCACCTTTTTTTGACTGTAGCACTGCACCACGGCCACTCCGGCGTTTGCGCCCGAAAGGAGATTTTTCAAGCATCTTCCCATAGTATCTCAAAAGAGCATTCTTAACAAGAACAGCTCAAAAGGCTCCTTGCCCGTTCGAAAATAGATTCGAACATTGGCCCTGTCAGGCGTCCAGTCTGGGTATTCTGTTGACTTGGGTGATAGGAAGCGAGGAGGATTTTGCCATCAGGAAGCAGATATTCAGGGCCATGTCCGAACTTCATTTCGGGAGGAGACTTTGTCTCCCTAAATAGGACCTTTAGGAGTCCATGAAAGGCGATCTGTCCCAAGGCTACGATAACCTGAATTTCCTTCAAAAGGACTATTTCCTCGGTGAGATAGGGACGGCAGTTTTCAATCTCCTCTTTTTGCGGCTTATTTTTTGGAGGAGCGCACCGGATAATAGCGGTGATGAAACAGTTCCGGAGAGCCAGTCTATCTTTCCTGTTGATGGATTGGGGTTGATTGGCGAATTCAAAGCGGTGCAGGGTGCTGATAAGCCAATCGCCGGAACGATCACCCGTGAACATTCGTCCGGTACGATTGCCTCCATGGGCTGCAGGGGCTAAACCGACGATGAGGAGTTTTCCCGTCGGATCGCCGAAACCAGGAAGGGGCCTTCCCCAGTAGTGCCAGTTTTGGTAGCGAAGTCGTTTCTCCCGAGCCACCTGTTCGCGGTATGCCACGAGCCTTGGACATTTGCGGCACTGGATGATACGATCGCCAAGCCAATTAAGTTCTCTTGCAGACCGGTCCATTCCTTCCCTCCGTACCGTTGAACCTTGATGCGCCCCCCATGGCGGTGTAGGTTACATAGACCGGCAAAAATTATACTATAGATTCGGTCACGATAACATAGAGGAGGCACGATCTTTCCCATCCCATGAGGCTCCTGAAAAATGGGTTTCTCAAGAAACTTAGTTCTCGATTCGGAAATGCGGTAAGTATTTTGCCCATGATTTGCTCGCTCAGCACCTCAGCCAGAGCTTAGGCTCGAGGACTCAGCCGCAGCCTGATAAAGTTCGACTGAGAACTGATGGATCGAGGTACCGAGAAGACCCCCGATTGTTTTTGATTATTGGTTCCTTTGTGGTATAATTTCGTAAACCACAACGGGATTCAGGGAGCAATCGCCATCAAAAGGGTTTTTGGTCATTTAACAGGCCTCAAGTCCAGCCAGATAAAGAGATTAGAACGTATATATCGAAGAAGGATCCCACCCCAGAAGGTCATCAACCCCGAAATAGCCCGATATCTCTCGGAGATTTCCCATGAGATTAAACGGCAAGTGGGAATTTTGGTCAACCGCAAGGGCATTATTGAATACGTCATCGTAGGAGACCATCAAGGGATCGTGATTCCACCCCTGACAAGGTATAGAGGGGGATTATTAAGGCTTCGAGGACTCAGATGCATCCACACACATCTTCGGGATGAATCCCTTACCCAAGACGACATCACTGACCTTGCCCTTTTGAGACTTGACATGATGGGCGCTTTATCCGTTGATGGTTCTGGATCACCCGGTCGTATACACCTGGGTCACCTGCTCCCGGAGAATCCCATGGGAAAGAGATGGGAGCTCCTCTCGCCTCATCGTCCATGGGGCCTGAATATCGATTTCCTCGACTTCATTCAATCCCTGGAGGATGAATTTCAACGAACTCAGCGCGCAAAAGCCTTGGAAAATGGCAGGGAAAATGCCCTTTTGATTACCGTGGCGGATTCGGATCAAGGGGACATCGAGGAATCCGTCCAGGAGCTGAAGGAGTTGGTCAAAACCAGCGGTGGGGTGACGGTGGATTCCGTGATTCAGCGTCCAAAGAGGTTACACCCCAGGCTTCTCATCGGAAGGGGTAAACTGACCGAGATCACCATACGATGTATGCAATTGGGAGTGGACCTCATCATCTTTAACCGGGACTTGTCTCCCGCACAATTGGCCTCCATTAGCGATTTTACGGAGCTGAGGGTGATCGATAGGACACAGTTGATTTTGGACATTTTCGCCCAAAGGGCCCATAGTCGAGATGGGAAAGTTCAGGTCGAATTGGCTCAGCTGCGGTATTTATTACCGAGGCTTACGGGGAAAAACACGGCCATGTCCCGTTTGACCGGGGGGATTGGGGGTCGTGGTCCGGGGGAGACAAAACTCGAGATAAACCGGAGACGGGTGAGGGATAGGATTACGCGTTTGGAAAAAGAGCTTAAGAACTTGGGCAAGGGGAGGGAACAGAGGAGGGATAGGAGGACAAAGAGAGGAATACCCATCCTATCCATCGTTGGTTATACAAATGCTGGGAAATCCGCCCTCTTTAACGCATTGACAAAAAGCCACGTAAACGTGGAAGAGAAGCTCTTTGCCACCTTAGACACCGCGACTCGGAGGCTCCGCTTTCCAAGGGATCGAGAGGTGATTATTACGGATACGGTGGGATTCATAAGGGATTTACCCAAGGATCTCATTGGGGCCTTTCGGGCCACACTCGATGAACTGAAAGATGCCGATCTTCTCATACACGTGGTCGATCTCAGCCACCCCGGTTTCGAAGAGCATATCCTTGCCGTTGAAACGACCCTGAATGAACTGGAACTGAACACCATTCCCAAGCTTCTGGTCTTCAATAAGGAGGATAAGGTGGATTCGAGCTTCATCAGCCAGTTCTGTCGACGATACAATGCCATTTCCATATCGGCACTCAAGGGGAAAAATCTGGATAGTCTCCTATCAAGAATAGGAGGGATGTTTTGGAAGGATATGGACTCAATCATTGAGCTGGGCATCGGTCGCGCTTAAACTCCCAGTTGACAGAAGGAGGATGCTCTGATAATAGCTA
>DAOVGJ010000159.1 GCA_030672465.1 Pseudomonadota bacterium
GGCAACCGCTGACGAAGCCTTGAATATGGCAAAAGATGCAATGGGCAAGGCGGACTCAGCAGTGATAAAGGCCGGAGAATGCGAAGAAGCCGCCAAACGAGCCGATGCCTCCGCCGAAAAGGCTAGTGCCGAAGCCGACAGGGCGCATTCTGCAGGTACACGGGCAGTCGCGGCTGCCGATCGTGCAGAGAATGCGGCCGATAGGGCTGAAGCGGCAGCCGATCGGGCCGAGGCGGCTGCAGCGAAGTGTGAGGCGGCCTTTAAAAAACGCATGATGAAATAATGGTGCGGGTGGACCTTCAAGGGTTCATCGAGGTTTGGGGTTTGCCGATAAGCTCCCTTCACAGGAGAAGGATGGGTTTATCGGCAAACTCTTTTTCCTCTATCCTCCTTCGTAATATCGATGGGCATTCCCTTTCGCTCTACCAAGGCGATGGTGAATTTTTGAAGATTTATCCGTTCTTTCAATCCCTCTTCTTCCAATTGAGCGAAGCCGTAATGAAGGAGGTCCGGGATTTGACGATAGATGTCTTGGTGGACTTCGACGAAGATCCTCTTGCCTTTAAACCCGAATTTGATGGGTTCATAGATGATCTCCACCGGCATCCCAATTCTTGCTAATGGATAGAGGTTTTGGATATCCTCCGGATAGAGTCTAATACATCCATGGCTCACCAAGCGACCCACGCCCCAGGGAAAATCTGTACCGTGGATCCCATACCCATCGCGGGAGAGGGAAATCCAGTGGGTTCCAAGGGGGTTTTCAGGCCCAGGGGGGATTGTTGCCCTTCCACCATATTCTTTTTGTATGCTGGGTGGAATGTGCCAAGTGGGATTCTCTAATTTCCCAATTACGAAGAAGGTTCCAAAGGGTGTCTGTCCATCCAATACCCCGATTCCCACGGGATAGGTCTTCACCATTTGTATGGATTTGATGAACAGGTACAGCCTCATCTCCGGGACATTAATTACAATACCTTCATGCTGAGTCTTAGGGAGTATCCACGTAGTTGGAATTTTGAGCTTTAACCCCTCAGGGGGTATCCATGCATCTAGTTCCCGATAAAGGGCTTTCAGTTCCCAGAAACCGAGATCGAAGTTCCTCGCTATGTCCAATAATGTCTCCTTTGCCTGGATGATGTGATCCCGTTCGCTTCCCACTACTGTCCAAGCTCGTGAGTCGGTATCACCTGTCCCTTTGGGTATAAAATACGAAAAAGCCCCCGAGGCCGATAACGAGGATGGTAGGCCATACGAGGAGATAAAGAAGAGGATAATTCCGAACAGAAATTTTCTTGCTTTCATTTCAATTAGGAAAAATATACTATCATGGATTATCCTCAGCTTCCAGGGAAATTTGTTCGTAACTTTCCTGACTCTTACATGAAATATTTTTGTAATTCTTTCATTTTATTGAAAATGAGATCTTTCCGCGGGAAACACAAGAAATTTGTCTGGTGTCGGAAATTTATGGTTTAGATATTTGTTGATGTGAGGGGGGATGAGGGATGAAGGGGAGGAGAGGAATTCATTACGGGTGGATCGTTATTGCTATGGGAACCCTCACAACAATAGGGGCTCATGGATTTGGCCGAATGGCCTTTACCCCGATTTTGCCTCACATGATAGACGGATTGAGATTGACCTACACGCAATCCGGAATTCTGGGCACTGGAAACTTCTTCGGGTATTTGACATTCGCCCTCATCGGGGGTTTCTTAGCGGCGAAGTATGGAACCAGAATCGTTATCTCCTGCTCATTGCTGGTCATGGGAATCACCCTGATTTTGACGGGGATTTCAGAAAGTTTCGAATTCGCCTTGATGATGAGAATCTTGACAGGCCTGGGAAATGGAGGCGCCTATGTTCCGGCAATGGCACTCGGTTCTGCCTGGTTCTCCATGGACAGGAGAGGATTGGCTACAGGTATCGTGACAAGCGGAATTGGCTTGGGAACCTTAATCTCGGGCTTGATCGTTCCCGTGATTCTGCGGGCATATGGGGGTGAAGGCTGGCGTTTCTCTTGGTACTGGCTGGGCGGAGCCGTTTTGGTCATCGCTGGCATTTGCGGCATATTCATCAAGAGCAGGCCAGAGGAGCTCGGATTGGCCCCTGTTGGGGCTCGGTCCTCATGGGAAAAACCCCCTTCCAAAGTAGGGTCGAATTCTCTCAGCTGGGGGCTGATTTATGGGGTAAAAGAGGTTTGGCATTTAGGGATTGTCTATTTCATGTATGGGTTTTCTTATATCATTTATGTGCATTTTTTCTCAACGTACCTGGAGAAGGAGATGGGCTTGGCTTCCGCGCAGGCCGGAATTCTATGGGCTTGGGCTGGGGGCCTCAGTATATTTTGCGGGATCGTATGGGGAGGCATTTCTGATCTCATTGGGAGGAGGTATGGGGCGGCTTTAGCCTATCTAACGTTAGCCTTTTCGTATTTTGTTTTCGCCTTTTGTAAGTCCATGGTAGGATTTTCCCTCTCCGCGGTCGTTTTCGGTATCACCGCATGGAGTATCCCCACCATTATGGCCGCAGCAGCAGGAGACTACGTGGGTCCAAGGTTGGCGCCAGCTGGACTAGGTTTTATCACTTTATTCTTCGGTGTTGGGCAGGCAATTGGCCCATATGTGGGGGGTCTTTTCGCAGATATGACCGATTCCTTTACCCTCTCCTTTGCCCTGGCTTCCGGTGTTTCAGTGATTGGGGCAGTGGGGTCTGTTACATTGAGGAGACCCCGGGCAGTGGCTTGAAATCATAAAGAGATCTCTGAAAAACTCACTTTTCGCGCTCAAAACATTTTTTCCACGATTCTAGAGTTCGCTTCACCGCATGACTGCAGCACTGCAACACTGCAGAACCGCAATTCGCTCAGAGCTCGTTTTCCCAGTTTTTCAGAGATCCCACAAAAAAATTTGACAAAAAAGGCTCAAAACAATAATTTTTGATTAGGGGAAACAGAGAGAAGGTGTTACTTCTTGGGAGGCAGTTATGAGCGAGAATCAGGTCGATAGAAGAAAAGGTAGTCGGAGGCAATCCGATATCTTCATACAAAGCCTATCGGATGAGCTGGATATTATTATCGATATCCTGGATGGTAAGCTCGACGCTACCGCGAGGGAAATCCTAGAGGTGAGGCAGCTTCAATTTCAATTGGGCCGGAGAAAAGACGATCGGGAAACCGAAGCAGAGATCATGAGGAAACTGGAGAGGATATCCAGATCCCTTTTGGACTTGGCCCAACCGAGAAGGTGAGCTATCAGGGTCCACGAATCCAATTCCCCGATATTTTCCCTTAAGACGTGTAAGAGGTGACTTCGACTATTATCATATTATGACATAAATAAAAACACGGATTAAATCCTAACTCGACTCGGCCGAGCTCGTCGCGGGCCAAAGCACTAAATCCTAAGCAAATTCTAATTTCCAAATTTCAAATTGAAAATCGTCTATTTCGTTTCCTGGTCTATCTGGTTTGTTCGGTCTATTTGGTTCTTTTCGTTCATTTCGTTTCCCAGATAGACCAAATGAACCAAAGAAACAAGATCAACCAAACAGATTTAGGTCATTTGAATTACTTAGAAAATAAATCCATTTTAATCGTTCGAGGGTGACGTACCCGTCATGGAAAATTTGTTTAGAGTTTAGAAATTAGTATTTGGAATTTACCTATACGGGCTGGAGCTGAGCAATCTATGGAAAAGGGGATAACCTTTTATAAAGAGCCTCATTTGGACAGACCATATTTTATCGCCGCATGGCCGGGAATGGGGAATGTGGCCTTGAGGGCCGCCAGCTTTCTGAGGGAGAAGTTGCAAGCGGAGGAGTTT
>DAOVGJ010000026.1 GCA_030672465.1 Pseudomonadota bacterium
AAGGAGGTTGAGGATGAACCTCTCCAACCTCTCGGGCTTAATCCTGGAAACGCGCCCCATGACCCAATCTATCCGCCCCCTCCAACGGAGCGTCCCGTAAACCGCCTCCGTAATGAAGGCGTAGTCCACCTCCTTAAGCCCCTTATGCCTCTTGAACTTCCTCTCTATGAGGAGGTCGAGGGGATGGGGTTTCGCCTCCACCTCCACCAAGAGCTCCAGGGCGATGAGGCGTGGGTTTTTTCTCTTTCTCTTTTCCAAGGGGAGTCCGGACAAAGCTAAGCGATGAAGGCCTTACAAGACATCTCTGAAAAACTCGCTCTTCGCTGCTCAAAGAATTTTTTCGACCATTCTAAAGTTCGCTCCACTTGAATTAGAATGTGCATTGCCTTAACCGCAAGAACGCATGACTGCAGCACTGCAACAGTTCGTAATTTCGCGTTCAGAGCTCCTTTTCCAAATTTTTCAAAGATCTTCATTGATGTAATCACTCAAGAGGGGGTATTTTCAACTCACCCCTCCATGAAGTGAAACAAGGCCTCCTTTACCTCGGCGATATCAACACTGGTGTTATAGCAGGGGCCGTTGGGACGCTGATTGAGGACGCCAATGACCGGGATGGGGTAGGTGTCTCGGATACCGCTCGTCAGATCGAGTTCACATGCAACGGCCACAATGGCTTGCGGCCTCATTTTGACGACAATTCTCCGGGCCAGCGTTCCTCCCGTGGCCACGGCGATTTTGACCTTATACTGCTCGGCAAGCTCGAGGAGGTCCTTGATCCCGCATTTGCCGCACCTCTTGCAATTCTGAATATCACCCGTAATCTTGATGTCGCAGTCGAAATCTTGGATACATTGGGGCAACAAGATTAGCAGCCTGGCGGGCTTCGTCTTGCGGGAATTGGAGTGTACCAGTTGGTTGTTAATCTCGATGAAGGACTGCTGAATCCTCTCCCTGGAGATCCCAATGATACGACCCCAGAAGACCATCAGGGGAAAGAGAACTTCGATGACGATCCCCCTCAACCTCCTCGAGATGAAGAACTCCCTTCCCCAATAAATGGTAATGACCAGACTCACCGCCCCACAGAGGATGAGGAGCAGGGCCACCCCTAACACGATGGCCAGGATCAACGGCAACTTGGGATGGATGTTGCTTAAACCGAGGTAGGGGATATACCACAATATGAAGCTCACCACGAGCAGAATGAGACAGGTCAAAATCAGCAGCTCAACGAAGATCCCCCGCTGTTGTCTTTCCTCCCCTCTCAGCACGACCTTCCCCTCTAGACCCTCACCCCATCTGCGTCCCCGGCGGAATCTCATTACCGACGAGGAATTCATGGATAGGCATCCTCTTTCGGCCTTCCAGCTGGACCTCCTTAATCAGTAAAGAGCCCTTTCCCGTGGTCACCTTCACCCCTTCCGATCCTGACTGGACGACCTTTCCCGGCGCCTCCCTAACCTCCTCGTTGATAATTTCCCCGCTGAAAACTTTAAGCCGCAACCCCTTAAGATACGTAAAGGCCCCCGGCCAGGGGTTGAACCCCCTGATGCGATTGAAGATTTCACGTCCATCCTGACTCCAATCGATCAATGCATCCTCCTTCTTTAAGGGAGGAGCATAGCTGGCCTCGCTGTGATCTTGGGGGATGGGGCGGAGGGTTCCCTTGTCCAACTGATCCATAGCCTTGATGATGAGGCTTGCCCCCACCTGGGTTAATCTATCATGGAGGCTCTGAGCCGTATCCTCATCCCCTATTTCCACCTCTTGGGCCAAGAGGATATCCCCCGTATCCATTCCCTCATCCATTTTCATGATCGTGATCCCCGTTTTCCTTTCTCCCTTGACGATGGCCCATTGGATAGGGGCGGCTCCTCGGTATTTTGGCAGCAGTGATGCGTGGACGTTGATGCATCCGAGGGGAGGGATGTCCAATAAATCCCTCGTCAGCATTCTACCATATGCCGCTACCACGATGAGGTCCGGGGACATTCGCTTAACCTCCCCGATGAAGGCTTCATCCTTCGTCGTTTGGGGCTGCATGACGATAGGCCGAAATCCCGTTGCCAGCTCTTTGACCGGGGAAATTCCTAACTTTCTCCCCCTCCCCTTTAGTCTATCGGGCTGGGTTACCACACCGATGAGCTCGTGGTTGCTCTTGTGAATGGCCCGGAGGATGGGTACGGCGAAGGAGGGGGTACCCATGAAGATCACCCTCATTATGTAATCACGCCCTCCCCTTTGCCTTTTGTAGGCGTTTCTTGTACAGATCCCTCTTGACTCGGCTCATCCGATCGAGGACCACCTTTCCGTTGAGGTGATCGATCTCGTGTTGAAGGGCAATGGCAAGCATCCCCTCCCCCTCTACCTCAATCTCCCTTCCCCTCTCATTCAATCCCCTGACCTTAATCCACTTCCTCCGTTTAATACCCTCAACGCATCCGGGCACGCTTAAGCATCCCTCTTCGTGGACGACCTCCTCCCCCTCGGCAATAACCTCGGGATTGACGATGGATATGAGGGAAGTAGATGGATCGTAAAGGCGGACATCCACGACCACCACCCGCTTCGAAACTCCCACCTGAGGCGCCGCCAATCCGATCCCTCCGTTGGCGTACATGGTGTCCACCATATCCGAGATCAATTTCCGTATTTCCCTGTCCACCTTCTCAATTTCCTCGGCCCTCCGGGTCAAGACGGAATTGGGATAGGTCACGATCTCCAGCACCGCCATGCTTACCCCCTTAACGATCTATTCCATGATGACGCCGCCCTTCTCACTAGATATGATAACATAAAAATGAAAGCTAAAAGGGAATCACGCCGATCAACTGGGATGTGGGGAGAAGCCCGCCAAGTGAATTATCCCCGATCCCTCGCTCTTCCCCCGAGGGGGCTTCTTCTTGCCCCCATCACCATATTGAGGAGAATTAACCCGATTCCTCCACAGATGGCCGAATCGGCAAAATTGAAGGCCGGCCAATGATAACCGTACCAGTGAAAATCCAGGAAATCGATGACGTGCCCCATCCAAACCCTATCAACCAGGTTCCCCGCGGCTCCGCCGAGGAGAAGGGAGAAGGCCAGGGCATGGAGGGTATCATCGTCCTCGATCCTCCTATAAATGAGGAGGATCGCCCCTATGGCCACCCCGGAAATGACGACGAAAAGGGCGGTTCGTAAGGGGTGGGCCGGCCCGGCCAAAAGGCCGAAAGCAGCCCCGGTGTTCCTGACGTGGGTGATATGAAAAAAATTCTTTACGATTTCGACCGATTGAAATTTATGAAGGGTTCGATGTACATAGGCCTTGGTGATCTGATCGAAAAAAAGGACCACGCAAAAAACCACGACCAAAATGAGATATTTCTTCCTCAAGATTGGCTATTTCCCCCTATGGTTTC
>DAOVGJ010000046.1 GCA_030672465.1 Pseudomonadota bacterium
GGAATAGGGCCTTTTGGCAACGCCGGGAATGGCATTAATAAAATAGAGTCTTCTCCCAATTAGTTGCTGGAATTGAAGGATTCAAGGGTTCAAGGATTCAAGTGAAATGATTAATAATTACAAAGGATTAAAAGTTTGGCAGAAGGCTTATCAGCTTTGTATTAAAACCTATAAGATTACCAAAGGCTTTCCGAGGGAGGAGAGATATGGATTAACTTCACAGATAAGGAGGGCTGCTGTATCAGTTCCATCAAATATAGCAGAGGGCTATGGAAGCAAGACAACACAGGAGTATATCCAGGCATTATTCATAGCTTATGGTTCCAACTGCAAGTTGGAGACTCAAATCTTGTTATCGGGTGATTTAGGCACTCATTAAATCCTTAGAAAACAAACACTTGAACCCTTGAATCCTCGAATCCTTGGACCCTTTTTAGCAACTTTTTTGGAGAAGAACCATAAAATAGAGGGTTTCACGGGGAAGGAATGGAGCGGAAGGGGGGTGAGAAAGAGATGAAGGGGAAGTTGATTTATCCGTTAGTTTTCCTCCTCTCTCTATGGGGATGTGCGGGGGGGCGGACCTTTTGGATGGATATCCGGTACATACCAGGTCCCTTGGCTGAGAAGGCGGAGCGGGGAGAGGTCGTTGCGGTGAATGCCTTCAGGGATATCAGGGGCGATAGGGAGCGACTTGGAGATTGGACGCGCCCCAGGGGGCGGGTTGATACTTTTATGGCCTCCAAACCCGTGGATCAAGCGATCACCGAGGCTATATCGAGCTATTTCCTTTCGCGGGGGTATCGAATTGTTCCTCATATGGGCTGGGACTTGAAGCCTGAGAGCCTTTCCCGTATTCCAGCCGATTTAGTAGTTGGAGGGGAGGTTATCCATCTAAAGAGCGAGGCCTGGACCACCGTACGAACGAAGGTGAAGGTTCACCTCCAGCTTCAAATTCACGTGGGCAGGGTGACCGAGGGGAAGGTATTGAGCCAAAAAATGGAGATCTCAAAGGAGATAGTAGGGGTTACGTCGAGCCCGGAAAGGGTCGAGGAAACCCTCAATAAGGAACTCTCAGAGGCCATTGATAGGGTTTTTCAAGGAATACTGTGAGTTCCCGGCTTTCCAATGGTGACGGCTTCGTAAAAAGTCCATTTGCCGTTCGACATGCTCACGGCCCTGAGCAAAGCCGAAGGGCGGCGTTGCGCTTCATTTTTAGTCACTGCGGCGTACTGGTAAGTACGCCTCATTCCCAAAGATTCGCGCGCCTTGCACCTGGAGCTTTTTGCTGTGCCGTCTAGTTTTTGGCTTTTTACAAACCATCAATGGTTATGGGAATCATATGGAGCGAAAGCATTTTGCATCGATGCTCATCATCTTTCTCATTATCCTATCCTTCTACCTCTTCTACGTAGTTTTCTCTCCTTTCTTGGTTCCCATTGTCTGGGCCATCATCTTAGCCTTTATATTCTACCCCGTTTACCGACGGTTGAACCATCGGCTGAAGGGGAGAAAATCCCTGTGTGCTGTGGTGATGACAGCTTTTGTCGTCATCCTCATCGTATTCCCCGCCGTGTATATCCTATCGATGTTGGCCAACGAGGCCATCAGCGTCTTCGCCTTTTTCGAAACGGGATTGAAAACGGGGCGATTTCAATCGATTTTGGAACTGAAGGATCACCCCATTATCCAGGCGTTGTGGCATCAGCTCAACCAGTACGTTGACCTCTCCGAACTCGATCTCAATTCCCTCCTGCTCGAAAACGTGAGAAAGGTGAGTACTTTCGCCATCAACCAAACCTCGAGGATCATAAAAGGATTTTCTTTCATTATCATCAATTTTTGTCTGGTCACCATTTTGTTATACTATCTCTTCAAGGATGGTGATCAATTGCTCAGGAAAATCCGCGAGGCGATCCCTTTGGTTCGTCATGATAAAGATCTACTTTTCGCCCGTTTGGAGGAGATGGTTTACGCAACCATCTACGGGGGGATATTTGTTGCCCTTCTTCAAGGCTTTTTAGGAGGATTCGCCTTCTGGTTTTTGGGGCTCTCGTCCCCGATTTTTTGGGGCACGGTTATGGCCTTTCTCTCCTTTTTGCCTATTATTGGCCCTTTCTTGGTGTGGGGGCCCGTCGTGGTCTACTTCTTCTTCCAGGGGTCGATCTTGAAGGGGATTCTCCTTCTGGCCTGGGGAGGAGTCGTGGTGGGACTTTCGGATAATTTCTTACGTCCGATCCTTATAAGCAAGAGGACGAAGCTTCATACCATGCTGTTGTTCTTCGGAGTGCTGGGGGGAATAAAGAGCTTCGGATTGCTGGGATTGATTGTGGGTCCCTTAGTAGTCACCATCTGTATCACTATCCTGGATATCTATTCGGAAAAGGCGGCTCAAACTGCTCCACAGGGGATTTGAATGATTCGGAGGCAATGGATGAGGAAAGCGCTGATCTTTTTTCTGGTCCCCATAATTCTCTTTGGATGCGCAAAATTGTTCAAGGAGGTAAAGGTGCCCGAGGGGCCCCTGATCCTGCTGGAGGGGAAGGATATTCCCCCCTTCGAGGATGATTTGGACAGGCAGTCATTGAGGGTCGCCATCAGCCAAAGCATAGAGTTTTTCCGGAGGCTACCGGAGGACCGGATCTTCGAGTATGGAGAAGATCAATATTCAACCGGTCACCTCATCGAGTCCATGGAGACCTTTTTGTATCTCCTGGATGAGGCCGAGGATATGGAAGAACTGACCGATATGGTCCGACAACGGTTTAACGTTTACCAATCCGTTGGATCGGATGGCCTGGGAACCGTTCTCTACACCGGGTATTACGAACCCATCCTTGAAGGAGGTTTAACTCCCAATGAGAAGTATAGATGGCCCCTGTATGAGAGGCCGGACGATTTGATGAAGATCGACTTGGAACTCTTCAGCCCCAAGTTTAAAGGTGAAAGGATCGTTGCCCGTTACGACGGGAGCCGGATTGTGCCCTATTTCAGCAGGGAAGAGATCGATAGCCATGGGGTGCTGTCGGGAAGGGAATTGGAGATCGCCTGGTTGGAGGATTCCATTGATGTCTTCTTCCTTCAGATCCAAGGATCAGGGCAGATCATCCTTGAGGAAGGGACCCGCCTGAGGGTCAACTACTCGGCATCCAATGGGAGGCCCTATCGAAGTATTGGGGCCCTATTGATCGATAGGGGGATCATCGAGAGAGAGGAGATGAACATTCCCCGATTGAAGGAATATTTAAGGGATAATCCCAGCCAAAGGGAGGAAATCCTCAATTATAATGAGAGTTACGTCTTCTTCAGGGTGGTGGAACAGGGGCCATTGGGCAACATCGAGGTTCCCCTCACCCCTGGCCGGTCCATTGCCACGGATTCCAGATTGTTCCCCAAGGGTGGCTTGACCTACATCTGTGCCGAAAAGCCCGTTATCGACGATTCGGGTACCATCATAGCGTGGGTTCCCTTTTGGAGGTTCGCCCTCAACCAGGATACGGGGGGCGCCATCAAGGGACCTGGGAGGGTGGACCTTTTTTGGGGAAGCGGAGAGGCGGCAGAGATCTCAGCAGGCCATATGAAAAACGAAGGGAGGGTATATTTCCTCGTGGAGAAATAATTTACTGGCCCCCCTAGGGGGGACGAGTTTCCTCATGAAGCACCTCATTGTCAATGCCGATGATTTCGGGATGACCCATGGCATCAACAGGGGAATCATCGAAGCCAATGGAAAGGGAATCGTCACCGCTGCAAGCATCATGGTCACGGGGTGGGCCTTCGATGAAGCGGTTCAATTGGCCAGGGAAAACCCGAATCTGGACATAGGCCTCCATCTATCTTTGACGGTGGGGAGGCCTGCGTCGAATGATCCAGCTGTCCATCGCTATCTAACCTCCCATGGGACATTTCGACTCGGGAAAAGAGATCTTCTGATCAAGCTCATCTTGCACAACATTTTGCCATCAGTCCCCTATCGAGAAATCGAAGCCCAATTTAAGAAGGCCATAGATACCCGACTTCCCATTACCCACATCGACGGCCACGAGAGCATTCACCTCTTTCCAGGAATAAGGGAAATTGTGTTCCAATTGATGGAGCGTTATGGCATCCCCTT
>DAOVGJ010000028.1 GCA_030672465.1 Pseudomonadota bacterium
ACTCCACGGCCAAGCCATCCAACTTGGGCTCGGCGACGTAAGTAATATCCCCGTCCATTCCCAGGAATCGCCGCACCCTCTGATCGAATTCCCTCACTTCGTCCTCGTTCTGCCCGTTGGCTAAACTGAGCATGGGGATCGTATGGGTTACCGTCTCGAATTCCTCCACGGGTGGAGCACCAACCCGTTGGGTTGGCGAATTGGGATCGTAAAGCTCGGGATAATCCGCCTCCAGCTTCTCCAATTCCCTCATCATCTGATCATATTCAGCATCGGAAATTTCGGGGTCGTCCAATACATAGTATCGATAATTGTGATACTCGATGGCTTCCCGGAGCTGCTTGGCCCTTCGATAAATCGCATCTTTTTCCATGAAACCATCCCCCCATAGGTTTGCTGACCTTCATACGAGATATTTCTCTAACCCGTCGGTTCTATAGAAAATCATATTTTCATGGGATAATGCCCTTGTCCGCTCGCTCCAGTGCTTTGCGGTCTGTTGGCCAAATTCCCTTTCGCTCACTGGAAAGAATTTTTGACCATTCAAAAGTTCGCTCCACTGCAAATCCAAAACTCGCCCTTTGGGCTCAGACATTGAATTTGCGGCCGTTTCGCTTCACTAAGAATGGTTAGCTAAAATTCTTTAATGTTCGCCCCAGGGAACCCGGCCAACACCCGGTTCCGAGACGGCCTTGGCAGTTCACAGCTGGTTATCTCTCGTCCCTTCCACCCTCTCAAGGGCTGCCCTTCCCATTCATGCTCACCCTCGATGGGGATCCCGCCTCTCCAGAAGATTGCGCTTGGGGACAATGATTTTCTCCATAACCCCGGGAAATTCCAGAACTATCCAGTACTTATCATTCTAGCGGTATTGTAAATGGAGGGGGGTTTATTGTCAATCTCCCCCCAGAGGGGACATCTGCCTCACATTGCCCTCTTTGGAGGGTCATTTTGGGAAATGGTAACCCTGGATCAATATTGAATGGTTAATTTTCCTGAAAATCTAGCTACTTAGAAAATATTTCTAGCATTAATATTAAAATATCTCTATTAAATACCTGAAATTATAGGTATTATTTATTTCTATTAATTACGATATATAACCCTCCCACAAATACAAAAACTCTAAAAATTATAGCTAGTTAGAAAAATGTTAAAATTTCCCTTGACAAGTGGAAATTTAAAGTCTATTAATAAGAAAAGTGGGATAAAGTGGCAAAATGTGGTAAGAAAGGGAATCCAGCATGTTCAGAGGAAGGTATGAACATACCATTGACCCAAAGGGAAGGGTGAGCATACCTGCAAAATTTCGGGAAGTCCTCAGCAAAAAGTACGACGAACGGCTTTTCATCACCAATTTCGACGGGTGTTTGGTGGCTTATCCCTATGAGGAATGGATTCACCTGGAGGAAAAGGCCAGTTCATTGTCGATGGTGAAGAAGGAGGCCCGTTCCTTCTTGAGATTCTTCTACTCCAGCGCCATCGAGTGCACACTGGACAAACAGGGAAGGATTCTCATACCTCAAACCCTGAGGGAGTATGCAGATCTGGATAAGGACGTGGTTTTAGCCGGACAATTGAAGAAGATCGAGATTTGGTCAAAGGAGAGGTGGAGCGAGCAGATGATCAAGGCCCATGAGAACTTCGACCAGATCAGCGATGTCCTTTCCGAGTTGGGCCTCTAACCGAATGCATGAAAGCATGGGGCGCTGAAATGAGGATAACCAAGATATGGCCCATGAACATCTCCCCGTGCTGGTAGAGGAGGTAATCGAATTTCTCGGTCCACAGCCCGACGGGGTATATGTCGATGGCACCCTGGGGGGCGCAGGGCACGCCCTCAAGATTCTGGAACGTAGCTCACCCACGGGTCGACTCATCGGTATCGACCGAGATGAGGAAGCCGTTGAGGGGGCCCGCAAAAGGCTGAAGCCCTATGAGGCAAGAACCACCATCATTCACGGAAATTTCTCCGATCTGAAGGAGATATTGGGGAGATTGAATATCGGCAAGGTGGACGGGATACTATTGGACTTAGGGGTTTCATATCAGCAGTTGGCCGACGCGGAGAGGGGTTTCAGCTTCCAATCGGAGGGTCCCCTGGATATGAGGATGGATCGAACTCAGGGAGAGCCTGCATCAAAACTGATCAACACCCTCTCCCGTGGGGAATTGGAGGGAATCCTCCGGAGGTATGGTGAAGGGAGATGGGCGAGGAGGATCGCCAAGGCCATCGTGAGACATCGGCAAAAGACCCCTATCGTCACCACGACCCAACTCAGGGATATCATATCGTCGGCCATCTTGAAGCCACCTCGTCGTATTAACCCCGCCACAAAAGCCTTTCAGGCCATTAGGATAGCGGTAAACGACGAGCTCAACAACTTGGAGAGGGGGATCCGAGATGGTATCCCCCTGCTGAAGAGCGGGGGACGTCTCTGCGTTATATCCTTCCATTCCCTGGAGGACCGAATCGTTAAGGAGACCTTTCGGCAATACGAGAAACCCTCGGGGTTGATAACCATTATCACCAAGAAACCCATCTCCCCCTCAAGGGGGGAAATGTGGGAAAATCCAAGGGCAAGAAGCGCCAAGTTAAGGGTTGCGGAGAGGGTTTGAAATGAACAAGATGATTTTTCCATCAACTTTGGCCTACCCCATAGAGGGTATGGTAATTCCAGGAAAGGTTAAGGCCAGGGGAAGGGTCAGCCGCCTCCTTGCATTGTGCATCATCGCTGCCTTACTTGCTGGTTCCCTCTTCTACGTCTGGTCCCGGGTTCTGGTGATCAACTTGGGGTACGACCTCTCGGAAGCCATGGAGGTGCATTGGATGCTCGTTCAGGAAAATAAGAAATTACACATCGAGATAGCGCTCCTCAAATCCCTGGCGAGGATCGAAGGGATTGCCCGGGATGAGTTGGACATGGAGAAACCCCTTCCTGGGCAGATCATCTTGATGAAATGAGACGAAAATCCATCAATTGGACAAAAGCTCGTATATTTGTTGCCTTCGTCCTCCTTTTTCTCTGCTTCCCTTTCCTTTTCCTCCGGATTATTCAGCTTCAGCTCCTGAAGAAGGACGAGCTCTCCCGATTGGCATCAAAGCAGCATCAGAGCGTCATCACCTTCACTCCCAAAAGGGGAACTATTTATGATGTTAAGGGGAACAATTTGGCGGTAAGCATTGATGTGGATTCCGTCTGCGCGAGGCCCCCTGAGGTGAAAAACCCATCTCAGACGGCCAGAAAGCTTGCCAAAATCCTCAATCTCGATAAGAGGCCCCTGATCAAAAAGTTGAAGACGAAAAAGAGCTTCGTCTGGGTGAAGAGGAAAGTGACCCCAAAACAGACAGTCCGCATAAGGGATTCCGGGCTCAAGGGCATACACTTCGTGAAGGAGAGCAGGCGGTTCTATCCCCATTCCCATTCAGCCGCTCACCTCATCGGATTTGTGGGGATAGACTCAAAGGGCCTAGAGGGTATAGAGGCTAAGTATGATGCCACCCTCTCGGGGAACACAACACGACTCATCTTGGGGAAGGATGCGTTTGGGAGGGAGATTATTACCGAAGTCCCCATTCCGAGAAAATCGCCTGAGAATTACAACCTCTATTTGACCATTGACACAAACATCCAATACGTCGTGGAGATGGAACTAAAGCGGGCCGTGGAAGGACAAGGGGCGAGGAAGGGAATGGCCGTCGTTATGGATCCCACGAGTGGCAAAATCTTGGCGATGGCCAATTGCCCCTCCTTTAACCCCCATCGATTTTGGGATTATCCCCCGGAGACATGGAGAAATAGGGTGGTTACCGATATCTTTGAACCCGGCTCCATCTTTAAGGTATTCCTGGCTTCGGCCGTCCTTGAGGAGAAGGTGGCCAAAAGACACGACATCTTCTTCTGCGAAAATGGTTCCTACATCCTTTCTGGAAGAACCATCCGCGATGTAAAAAAATATGGATGGCTCAGCCTTGAACATATCATCAAGTATTCCAGCAATATCGGGGCGGCAAAGGTCGCTCAACGGATGGGGAGGGAGAAGTTTTATCGCTACATGAGGGAATTCGGCTTCGGCCGGAAGACGGGGATCGATCTCCTCGGCGAAGCCAAGGGTATCGTGAGACCTCCCAAAACGTGGTCCGAGGTCGCCTTGGGGAATATCGCCTTTGGACAGGGTGTGGCCGTAACATCCATTCAACTCATAACCGCCATCTCCGCCATCGCCAACGGGGGAAATCTGTTGAGGCCCTATGTGGTTGATAGGATCGTCGATTCGAAAGGGAAAGTGGTAAGGCAATCCCATCCCATAATCACTAGGCGGGTCTTATCGAAAGAGACGGCCCAAGTAATGACATCTATCCTCAGGTCCATTGTGGAAGAAGGGGGGACGGGGACGAGGGCAGCTCTGCCACATTATGAGGTTGCGGGAAAAACGGGAACGGCCCAGAAGGTGGATAGCCTCGTGGGAGGCTATTACGAGGACCGGTTCATCAGTTCCTTCGTGGGATATGTGCCCAGTAATCAACCGCGTTTGGTTATTCTCGTGGTGATTGACGAACCCCAGGGGATCCCTTATGGGGGAAGGGTTGCCGGGCCCGTCTTCAAGAATATCGCCGAGCGATCGTTGCAGTACCTCAACATCCCCCCAACAGGGGCAACTACTGTGGCTAAGGCCTCGGCAAAGAAAACAGCGTGGCGGCCCCCGAAAAGGACCGTCCAAAAAGTAGTGGCTCGCGGGGAACCTTCAGGGAGGATGCCCGATCTCAGGGGATTGAGTATGCGTACCGCCTTAAATAGGGTAAGGGCTTTGGAATTGGCGGTCACGGTTTCCGGAACCGGGAGGGTAGTCGATCAACGCCCCAGGCCGGGGATAATAGTGGAAAAGGGAGATGCCTGTTTTCTCAGCTTTAGGCCGGATTCTTGATGGCGTGGGATAACTATCCATGAAACTGAGGGACTTGGTGAGAGGACTGGAACACCGGCAAATCCATGGGCGGATGTCCATTGAGATTGAGGGAATAGCCTACAATTCGAGACAGGTTGAAAGGGGCTCCATCTTCGTTGCCATAAAAGGACAGGAGACAGATGGACACGATTATATAGAAGAAGCCATTGAAAAGGGAGCACGCGCGGTGGTCCTGGAGGACGAAAATCGAAGGATCGGAGGAGTCCCAACGGTGGTAGTACCCAACAGCCGAAAGGCCCTGGGCACAATCTCGACGGCTTTCTTCGGAAACCCCTCGGCCAAGATGACGCTTATTGGCATCACCGGCACGAATGGAAAAACCACCACTGCATATCTCGCCGAATCCATCCTGAAGGGGGCGGGCTTCAGAACCGGCGTCATCGGAACCATCGACTACCATTTCGAAGGAACCTTCCACAGGGGGACAACGACAACCCCCGAATCCTACGACCTCCAAAAGATGTTAAAGGATATGCTGGAGCAAGGGGTTTCCCATGTCATCGTGGAGGTCTCCTCCCATGCCTTACATCAGCACAGGACAGAGGGATGCCATTTCGATATCGGTGCTTTCACCAATTTGACCCCGGATCATCTCGATTACCATAAGACAATGGATCACTATTTCGAGAGCAAGGCCAGCCTGTTTACCCACTTCTTACGGCAAAGCATGAAGCCCCATTCCGTGGCCCTCATCAATCTCGACGACCCCAAGGGACGAGTTCTCTGGGAGAGGCTTTCCCTGCCTAAGATGAGCTACGGGTTAAAGGGAGAAAGGACCATCTCTGCCAAGGATATCCACGCCTCCATCACCGGTCTCTCGGCAAGGATTATCACGCCCAACGGGGGGGTCTCCTTTCGCTCTCCCCTCCTGGGGGAGTTTAACCTCTATAATATCCTCGCCTCCGCGGGAATCGGGCTTGCCTTAAAGGTGGATCTGGAGGTGGTGCGAGGTGGCATCGAGGCCCTCGGTGGCGTACCGGGAAGGGTTGAGAGAATCCGGAATGAGAGGGGTTTGCATATCTTCGTCGACTATGCCCACACGCCCGATGCATTGGAGCGGATTTTGAGGACCTTGAGGGACGCCAAGGCAGGGGGAAGGATCATCACCGTTTTCGGCTGCGGCGGGGACCGGGATAGGGGTAAGCGCCCTCTCATGGGCGCAATAGCCGGCCGGTATAGCGATCTCGCGTTGATCACCTCGGACAACCCACGGACCGAGGACCCAGCGGCCATTATCAGGGAGATTGAGGAGGGGATGAGGACCGAGTCCATTCGCGCGATGGACCGGAAGGAGTTGGCCCGGGGGTTCAGGGAGAAGGGGTATGTAAAAGTCTTGGAGAGAAGGGAAGGCATCCGATCGGCGATTAAACTCGCCAAAGCCGGCGATGTGGTCTTGGTCGCGGGAAAAGGACATGAGGATTATCAGATCATCGGGAGGAAAAGGTTCCCCTTCGACGATCGATATGAGATCAGGGAAACCTTGAAAAACGCTCATGACGAAACGTAGTTTTTCCCTCCAAGATATCTTGGATTCGACGGGAGGCAGGTTACTAAGGGGGGATCCCGGCAAGGTATTTGGGGGAATCTCCATCGACTCTCGCACCATCAAAAGGGGGGACATCTTCATAGCCCTGAGGGGGGCAAGATTCGACGGACACCAATTCGTCAAGGAGGCCATGGAGAAGGGGGGAGAAGGGGCCATCATCGAAAACGAACCCCTGGGTATGAAGGACGCCCTTGACCCGAGCGGAAAAGCCGTCATCGCAGTCGGAGATACCTCAAGGGCCCTGGGGGATATCGCCCATTCCTGGAGGAAAAAGCATCCAATTCCCCTTATTGCGGTTGCCGGAAGTAACGGAAAAACGACCACCAAGGAAATCGTTGCGTCTCTCCTCGAGGGATCCTTCAGAGCTTTAAAGACCTGGGGAAATCGAAATAATCTGGTGGGACTCCCCCTTACCCTGTTGGATCTCCGCCCCGAACACACTATAGCCGTGGTGGAGATGGGGATGAATATAAAGGGGGAAATAGAGAGGATGACCGAGATTGCCAACCCGGATGTCGGCCTCATCACCAATATCAGCGAAGTACACTTGGAGGGTCTTGGTACCTTTGAGGAATTGGTGAAGGCGAAAGGTGAACTATGGGACACCATGCGACCCGATGGGGTGATCGTGGTCAACCAAGACGACCTAAACGTGATGAAATGTGCCGAAGGCTATCCCGGCAAGAGGGTCACTTTCGGCCTGGAGGTCCCCAGTGACGTGATGGCGCAGACGGTCCGCATCGAAGGGGGGAAGGGTGTCCGGTTTAACTTGACAACGGGGGCGGATGAGGTTGAAGTGGCCTTTCCCATGATGGGAATTTCCTCCGTATACAATGCCTTGGCTGGGACGGCCGTGGCCTCCATTTTTGGGGTGCAGTTGAGGGAAACCAAGGAACGACTGGAGGAGTTTAAACCCTTTTCCATGCGCATGGAGATCATACGGTTGTCCAACGGGGCTAGCATCATCAACGATGCATATAACGCGAATCCCAGATCCATGGAACTCGCCCTGAAGGCCCTCTCGGAGGTGAAGGAGGCAGAAAGGGCGATCGCCGTTTTGGGGGATATGTTGGAATTGGGCCAATGCAGCGATGAAGCTCATGCGCGGATCGGGGAGAATGTGGCCTCCTTTGGCGTGGACTTCTTATTTACCCTGGGGGAAAAGGCGGAAATCATCGCCAAAAAGGCCCGGCAAACGGGACTGAACAAGGATCGAGTTACGGTCTCAAGGGACCACCGCGACCTCCTCCTTCGCCTCAAAAAGACCTTAAAGCGGGGCGACTGGATCCTGGTGAAAGGGTCGAGGTCTATGTCCATGGAGAAAATCGTTTTTGGGCTCATGGGGGAAGAAGGGTAGTGCTATACCATCTCATTTATCCTCTCCATACGGTCTATTCATTCCTCAACGTCTTCCGGTACATCACCTTCAGGACCATCACTGCCACCTTAACCGCCCTGGTGATCAGCTTCATCATTGGTCCATGGGTGATAAAAAAGCTGATGGATTTTCAAATGGGCCAATCCATTCGTGAAGATGTGCCCAGGTCACATCTGGCCAAGGAGGGAACTCCCACCATGGGAGGCATGTTGATCCTTTTTGCATTAATCGCACCGACCGTGCTGTGGGCCGACCTCACCAACAGATATGTGTGGCTCGTCTTGCTTACCACCTTTGGCTTTAGCCTCATCGGCTTTTTCGACGACTTGAAAAAAGTGAGAGATAGGGATGGCATGGGGATAAAAGCCAGATACAAGTTTCCCCTACAGATCGGCATCGCCTTGGCGACAACGTGGATCCTCTACATCACCTTCGACTTCAGCGCCCTGCTATGGGTCCCCTTTTTCAAGAGGGTAACCCCTGATCTGGGCTGGTTATACATCCCCTTTGGGGTAGCGGTCATCGTGGGGACCTCCAACGCGGTCAACCTCACCGACGGGTTGGATGGGTTGGCCATCGGCCCAGTTATGGTCTCCGGGGCGACCTTTCTCCTGTTTTGCTATCTGGCGGGAAACTATAAATTCGCCCACTACCTTCAAATCGCCTTCATCAGGGGTAGTGGGGAGTTAACCATCTTCTGCGGAGGGCTAGTGGGCGCGAGCCTGGGGTTCCTCTGGTTTAATACCTATCCAGCGCAGGTCTTCATGGGGGATACGGGGTCCCTTGCCCTCGGAGCGGCCTTGGGAACATTGGCCCTGGTAACCAAACACGAGATCCCCTTGGCTATCGTGGGCGGGATATTCGTATTGGAGACCATCTCCGTCATCATGCAGGTG
>DAOVGJ010000183.1 GCA_030672465.1 Pseudomonadota bacterium
GCGGTCCTGTGTAAAGGGTGCGGGGCTTGTCACTCCGTCTGCCCGGTCAAGGCGGTTACGGTAAAGCAATTCAAAACTGAACAGGTAATCGTTCAGATCGAGATGATGGCATAATGGGGAGCCTCCAATTCCTACAATGATCTCCTGTGGCACTCAGGGTTTACCTCAAGGGGTTATCATGGAAAGGGATAGGGGAAAATCTAAGGGTATGACTCAGGTCTATACCGGAACGGGAAAGGGAAAGACCACCGCCGCCCTAGGCCTCGCTATGCGGGCTCTTGGACATGGCCTCAAGGTCTATATTATCCAATTTATGAAGGGGAATATCCGGTACGGAGAGCTGGAAACAGCCCGCCAGCTCTCCCCTAATTTCGTCATCAAGCAGATGGGCCGTGAGACCTTCGTCGACCGAAACAACCCCGATAAGATCGATATCGAATTAGCCCAAAGGGCCTTTCACTTGGCAAAGGAGGTTATTGCCGGAGAAGAGTATGACATCGTGGTTTTGGATGAAATCAATGTGGCCGTGGATTATGGCCTCATTTCCCTGGAGGCCCTACTGGACCTCCTCGATTCCAAACCTGACCATGTGGAATTGATCCTTACGGGGAGATATGCCAAACCAGAGGTGATCGAAAGGGCAGACCTGGTTACGGAGATGGTGGAGGTAAAGCACTATTACAGGGAGGGCATCCATTCCAGGAAGGGGATTGAGATTTAATGAGCTTTAAATCACCAGGGCAGGAGGTCATCATTGGAATCATAGAGTACAGGGAAATGCCAAATGTCAAAGCTCAAATGCCAAAAGGGAAAATCCAAATGACAAATGATGGCGAAACACGAGTACGGGCACGAGCACGAAATACACGGACACGGATCACGGACACGAGAGTCAATCTCAAAGTTCAAAGTTGGGAATCCCTGGAAAACCGGAAAAACCAAATGTGAGCGAAATGGGATTTGGGCAACAGCCCGTTGAGCGGCGAAAAGCGACTATCTCAAAGATATCACGTTACATTCCTTACAAAGGGAGGATTCGATGTTTCGCGAAGATCATTTGAAGATAATCGGGGATGAGGAGAAAAGGTGGACTGAGGACCTGAGCAAGATCCTTTCGGAGGTCCCCGAGAGGCTATCCCGATTTACAACCGTTTCCGATATGGAGATAAAAGGACTCTATACCCCGAAAGACTTAGAACATTTAGACTACACGAGGGATATCGGTTTTCCCGGTATCTATCCCTTCACTCGGGGTGTCCAACCTTCAATGTACCGGGGAAAAATCTGGACGATGCGAATGTTCTCCGGGTTAGGGGGGCCTGAGGAGACGAACAGCCGGTTTCATTATCTTCTGGAACACGGGGAAACCGGCCTATCCATCGCCTTTCATTACCCTACCCTGATGGGATATGACAGCGACTCCCCCATGGCCAGGGGTGAGACCGGGAAATGCGGGGTGGCCGTGGATACCCTCAAGGATATGGAGATCCTGTTGGAGGGCATTCCCCTGGATAAAGTCACCACGTCGATGACCATCAATCCGCCGGCATCTATTCTGTTAGCCATGTACATCGTCGTGGCGGAAAAACAGGGGGTGAGCAAAAGCCAGATCGGGGGAACCATACAGAACGACATGCTCAAGGAGTTCATCGCCCAGAAAACCTTCATGCTTCCGCCTAAACCCTCGATGCGCCTCATCGTCGACACCATAGAATACTGCGCCAAGGAGGTCCCCCGATGGAATACCATCAGTATCAGTGGATACCATATCAGGGAAGCCGGATCTACGGCCGTTCAAGAACTTGCCTTTACCCTGGCTGATGGGGTTGCGTACGTCGAGGCGGCGTTGGAAAGGGGCCTGGAGGTGGATGATTTCGCCCCCCGGCTCTCCTTCTTCTTCGATTCTCACATCGACTTCTTCGAGGAGATTGCCAAGTTCCGGGCAGCCAGGCGCATATGGGCTCGGATTATGAAGGAGAGGTTCAGGGCCAAAAACCCCCGCTCCTTGATGCTCCGGTTCCATACCCAGACGGCGGGATGTTCGCTGACAGCTCAACAGCCTTATAATAATGTCATCCGAACCGCTTATGAAGCCCTTGCCGCTGTGCTCGGAGGGACCCAGTCCCTGCACACCAATTCCCTCGATGAGGTCTATGCCATTCCCGCGGAGGAGGCTGCTACCATTGCCCTGAGGACCCAGCAGATCTTGTCCGAGGAGACGGGGGTTAGCAACACCATTGATCCCCTGGCGGGTTCTTATTTCGTTGAAGCCCTGACCAATCGGATAGAGGAAGAAGCCCTGGAATACATTCAAAAAATCGATGACATGGGGGGGATGCTTGCTGCCATCGATAAGGGGTATCCCCAAATGGAAATCGCGGAGGCCGCATATCACTACCAGAAGCTGATCGATGAGGGGAAAAAGGCGGTTGTGGGGGTAAATAAATTCGTAACCGATCATCCTCCCATCACCATATGGAAGATGGATCCGGAGATTGAGAGGAGGCAATTGAAAAGGTTGCAAGAAGTGAAGGAAACGAGGAATGCACAAAAGGTAAGAGATCACTTGAACGAGCTCAGAGGA
>DAOVGJ010000231.1 GCA_030672465.1 Pseudomonadota bacterium
TGGAGGAGTTGCTCAAGGAGTTCAAGATGAAGCGGGTTCATATGGCCATTGTCGTCGATGAATATGGGGGGCTATCGGGCCTCGTTACCATAGAGGATCTCATCGAAGAGGTATTCGGGGAGATAGAAGATGAATATGATCAGAGTGTGGAAGGGAGAATCAGACCCCTTGACGATGGCTCAATCTCGGTAGATGCAAAATTGGAGATTGAGGAGCTGGAAAGCTATTTCGATGTCCAGATTCAAAAGGAAAATTTCGAGACGGTGGGCGGTTTCATCTTCCATCTGTTGGGCAGGGTTCCCAGAGCGGGAGAGAGGGTAAATTTTGGCGACTTAATAATGACCATTGAATCCGCCGATAGGAGGAAAATCGGACGGGTAAAGATAACCCGATCCCAAGGAGGACATGAAAATCCCTAATTGAAGAACCACAATTTCCTGATCAAACCAAACCGCTTTAGAAAGGACCGCTCCTCGGGTGTTAACGTATCCGGAAAAAGCCTTTTCTTGAGCTTCAATATTCCGTAGTAGTCGATCCTCTTGAGGAGGGGGAGCAGTAACTTCCTGCCGACATATCCATTTCCCACATAGAAGCCACTGTTGAAATCGATGATGACCGGTTCCCCCTCTTTTGAGACCAGGATATTCCCCTTGTGACTCAAATCAAGGTGGACGACTCCCCGGGTGTGAATGCGTTCAATCCTGGTTATGAGCTTTTCGAAAAAACGATCCCCGATAATATCGTGATCGCCCCTCTCGATGGGCCTCGCATCGACGTACTCGAATACATTGGCATATCTGTCCAGCTTTTGGTGGACTCTGGGGACCCAATTTATCCCCGCCAACTTACGGTGAAACTTGTATTCCCTCCCGATCAGCCACGCCCCTATGGTGGACCGAAAAAGAAAGGGTGTCCTACGATAGTCCTTGACGATGGCCAGGCCGCCATCTTTTTGGATCAGCTTAAAATCGGGCTTCCCAAGGGAACTCGATGGGTAAACCTCGGCGACCAGGTGCTCGATCTCTTCCCTCGTTAGATTCTCGAATTGGGAGGCTTTCCTTTGCACGTCTATATCCATAACCTCATCCCGATGAGGAAGACGCCGATGGCCTCCAAAGCCACGATCCCCTCCTCACTATTCTCGATGAAGACCCTCCAGCGCCACTTCCCCCTGCTCCTCCCATAAGGCGACAGGCGAGGGATGTAATCCGGGACCTTCTCAGCATAATCCAGGTATGCCTCGCCGAATAACTTCTTCATCCGGTCGTCCTCGACCTTATTCTTGTACGGAAGGTAATAGAAAGAAAAAACCAAAAGGGCTACCGCAAGAATGTAAATGCTGTCAGCCATAATACAAAATCCCATGCTAATCAGGATCGTCCCACTATAGAGGGGGTGCTTCATATAGGCGTAGGGACCCGTCGTGGTGAGAACCTCGTTTTTCTGGAGGTGTCCCGCGGCCCAAAATCGCAGTGCTTCCCCCAAGGAGATGATGACCAACCCCAAACCGAGGGATAATGGCGTTGGTTTGGCAAAGACGACCAGAACCACCGCAAGTCCATAGGTGAGTAGTCTCCTTAGATTAACCTTCTTTGATGCAGGCATCTCCCCATGTCCCTCCGGTCCGACTCAATACGTTCTGGCAAAAACATAGCAGAATTACGCCAAGAAGGCAATTCCCCATGCGCTTTTATCCTTCAATGATCCAATGCTGTGGTATTTCCCTTGACTATCTCCTCCCCATTCTGCTATCGTTTTTCAAAAAAATTCCCATCATCCTCATTCTGCACTTGCTTTCCAGGAGCAAATCCCTATCATTTATAAAGGGTTTTCGTTGCCTCTCGGTGAGACACGTATCGAGGAGGGGGTAAGGCGAGGTGAAGATCATCATCATTGGAGCCGGCGAAGTGGGTTATAACCTGGCCATGAAGCTCTCGAAGGAAGCCCACGATGTGGTGGTCATCGATCATGACCCTGAAAAGGTTCAGAACATCGATGAAACCCTCGATGTCAAGGTCTTACTTGGAAAGGGGAGCAGCCCTGGCGTTCTGAAGCATGCGGGAATCGGGGAGGCAGAAATGGTGATAGCGGTTACAGACAGTGACGAGATCAATATGGTTGCCTGCCTCATTGCGGGAACCCAATCCAAGGTTCCCAAACGGATAGCACGTATCCGCAACCTCGAATACACGAAAGAAACCCAGATTTTCGATGAGCAGCATCTCGATATTGAACTCTGTATCAATCCCGAAATGGAGACTGCCAAGACCATCATGAGGCTCATTGAATATCCGGGCTCTGCCGACTTCGCGGAGTTTGCCGAGGGGAAAGTAGAGCTTATTGGCGTCAAGATCGATGAAGATAGCTACGTAGTGGGCAAAAAGCTCAGGGAATTGCGAGAGGTCAGGGACCTATTTCCGGATCTTAAGGTGCTCATTGTGGCCATCTCCAGGAGTGACCGCATCGTTATTCCCCATGGGGACGAAACGATTTTCGTGGGGGATATCCTCTATGCTGTGGTTGATCGGCATTCGATCAGAAATGTTCTGGCCTATCTCAGAAAGAAGGAGGAGCCCGTCAAGCGGGTCTTTATCGCCGGGGGGAGCCATATCGCTTCAGAGGTGGCCCGGCAGCTTCAGGACAGGGAGATCACCGTTCGGATGATTGAAAAGGACCCAGCACGATGTCAGCAGATGGCTGAAAGCCTGGAGAAGGTGCTGGTTCTTCAGGGAGAGATAACCGATCAGAGACTCCTGAAAGGGGAAGGCATCGAGGAAGCCGACTTCTTTGTCTCTGCCTCGGACGATGAGGACGCCAATATTTTGGCATCCCTTCTTGCCAAACGACTGGGCGCGAGAAAGACGATCACCCTCGTCAGACACCTTCACTACCTGCCGGTTCTGCCTGCTATTGGGATTGATGCCGTGGTGAGCCCGCGTCTTTCAGCCATTGGGAGGATTATGCATTACATCAGAAAGGGAAAGACCCTTTCCGTTGCAACCCTAAAAGAGATGGATGCCGAGGTCATTGAAACCGTGGCCCTGGATACATCGGATATTGTCAACCGTCCCATCAAGGAGCTGAAGTTCCCCAAAGGGGCCCTTATTGGTGCTGTTGTACGAGGTGAAGATGTCATCATCCCGGGCGGAAACGACGTCATTCTTCCCAACGATCGAGTC
This sequence comes from Pseudomonadota bacterium, assembly GCA_030672465.1. Lineage (GTDB taxonomy): Bacteria > Desulfobacterota > BSN033 > WVXP01. The sequence continues at coordinate 3,180 of DAOVGJ010000231.1, forward strand.
GTGATTTTCGCCCTCCAATCGGCCATTCCCAAGGTGGAAAAGACGTTGATGGTCAAGCTGGAGTATTTTTGATGCGGCTGGGGATGATCTTCCGGATCACGGGGGCATTAATCTTCTTCCTTGGCCTCACGATGATTTTCCCCCTCCTTTTCTCCCTCTACTACCGAGATGGGGATCTCTGGGCCTTCATCCTATCGGCGGCCATTACTACGGGGGCCGGGGCCTTTCTTTTTCTGATCTTTCGAGGGACCAACCAGGAGATCTCCCACCGGGAGGGATTCGTCATCGTAGCCCTCGGATGGGCTTCCGCGGCGTTTTTTGGCTCCCTTCCCTATATGCTGGCCGGCGTTTTTTCAAGTTTTGTGGAGGCCTATTTTGAGGCTACTTCCGGTTTTACCACCACGGGAGCCACGGTGCTTGCCGCCATAGAGGGAGCGCCCCGGGGGATCCTTTTCTGGCGGAGCCTGACCCACTGGCTGGGGGGTATGGGGATCATCGTTTTGTCCATCGCAATCCTTCCCTTCCTGGGGGTGGGGGGGATGCAGCTCTTCAAGGCCGAGGTTCCGGGGCCGGTAGCCGATAAGTTGAAGCCACGCATCGCGGAGACGGCTAAGGTTCTCTGGAAGGTTTACATCCTCATCTCGGGAGCCGAGACCCTCCTCCTGATGGCCGGCGGAATGGACCTTTTTGAAGCCCTCTGCCATACCTTCGGAACCATGGCAACGGGAGGGTTTTCCACTAGAAACGTCAGCATCGGCTCCTACGATAAGGCGTATTTCGATGGGGTCATCGTCGTTTTCATGATCCTGGCGGGAACCAACTTTGCCCTCCACTATCAGGCCCTAACGGGCAATTTCCGGGCCTTCTACCGGAACAGCGAGGTTCGCTTCTATTGGGCCACCCTTGCAGGAGCAATGCTTTTCGTTACGCTAATCCTGCGGCTTCATATTTACGATACGTTGGCCACCGCCTTTCGGTATGCCTCCTTTCAGGTGACCTCCATCATGACCACGACGGGGTACACAACAGCCGACTTCGAGATGTGGCCTTCCTTTGTGCAGTACACCCTGGTGGTTCTCATGTTTATCGGGGGTTCGGCTGGATCCACGGGGGGAGGCATGAAGTGTGTGAGGATCCTTCTCCTTCTGAAGCAGGGGCGCAGAGAGTTGTCCCGGCTCATTCACCCCCACGGGGTCATTCCGGTCCGACTCGGGGGACAGGTGGTCTCAGACGGAGTCATTCAGTCAGTCTGGGGGTTTTTCTTCCTCTTCATTCTGGTCTTTATCCTGGCATCAGTTATCATGTCCTTGCTGGGCCTTGATATTATCACGGCATTTGTCTCGGTGGCAGCGACGATCAACAACATCGGGCCTGGACTGGGGGCGGTTGGCCCCATGGACAATTATACGTCGATCCCCGTAATCGGAAAGTGGATCCTTATCTTCTGTATGCTCGTCGGCAGGCTTGAGCTCTATACGATCATCATCCTGTTGGTTCCGGAATTCTGGAAGAGATGAGGGATGGACCTGAACTCGCCTGAGGATTTTGAACCGATCCAACCTTGATGGTCTCGTAAAAAGTCATAAATCAGACGGCACAGTAAAAAGCTCCGGATGCAAGGCGCGCGAATCTTTAGGAATGAGGCGTACTTACCAGTACGCCGCAGTGACTAAAGATGAAGTGCAACGCCGCAGATGGACTTTTTACGAAGCCGTCAACCCTGCCCTCGGTTTCGCCATTACCATGGTAAAAAGGAGTCTTTGACCAAGGTCAAAGCGGATTCGCCAAATCCCTTATATAGTAAAGGAGTAAAGGGGGGAAGATCCCGCGGTGTTGAGTCGAAAGGAGAAAAGGGATATCCAGATCCTCATTCGCTTTGTCCATATCTTCTGTCGGGAAAAACATGGGGAAGATTCCAAGAAGCCCTTCTCTTCACCATTCGAAGAGGTAGCCTCCCTCATCGAGAGGGAAGTCCAGCTATGTGAATCCTGTTCGGAACTCCTGGCCTATGGGGTTCGAAAACGTTTTCGGTGTCCCCATAACCCCAAGCCCATGTGCAAGAAATGCGAAACTCAGTGTTATAGCCAAGATTATAAGCAAAGGGTCCGGGAAGTAATGAGGGTTTCGGGCCCTTACCTAATCAAAAGGGGAAGGTTAGACCTTCTCTACCATTATCTGGTATAGAGGCGAAAACAAGAATAAAATAGACCCCTTGTGGAAGAGCGACTCCCAGAACCGGGACTGCCTGCGATGAAAATCGCCGTCAGTCCTTTTCCTCTTCGATCTCCACATCGTGCTCAATATGGATGCAGCCGATGATACTTTGGGCACAGGGGTAGTAAGGAAGATAGTGCTTGAATGCCTGGCGGGATTCATCTTCCTTCCCCGGGGGAACCTTAAGGCTATAATGTGGTCAAAGGTCGTTGCGTGTTCTTCCTCCGGTTCAAGCTTGTAAAATTGCTTAATTCCTCCATGTACAGCATAAAATACCGGTTCTTCGAATCCCTCGATGAAGGCTTTACGAACTTGGCCCTCTACCCGGGTAATAGTATTTCTCGATGTATGGACAAGTTTTCCCATCTCTTTACCTCTTGGTATCACTTATCTGGGAAGCTCATCTGAATAAGCCACATCATGGGTCTATCTCGGGAATTTTTTATGGTTCTTCTCCAAAAGAATTGCTAAAAAGGGTCCAAGGATTAATTTCACAGGGTTCCAGGGGTCTAGGGGCCTAGGATTCTAGTGAAAGACAAATTCCTTGAACCCTTTGAATCCTCGAATCCTTGAATCCTGATTGAAGGTTGACCCCTTGAATCCTTCAATTCCACCAACTAAATGGGAGAAGATCTTTTTTTATTATAGTGGGATTCTGTATCCTCTCAACATTCCTCAGGTTTATCCCCCATCATGATTGGCCCTTTTGACTTTCAATATGGTTTTATGGTAAATCGTGAGAAAATGAGATGTTAATAAGTTGGTGTGTTCTGACTACACGGGCGAGGGGCTCTCGGGCATGACTGGGAACGGGAAAGGAGCTCGGTCCGGGGTACCCGGTGTGGAGTTGAATCTTTGGGAGGGTCTATGCGAATAAAGGAGCTTACTCAACTCTCTTCGACGCCCATACCCAAAGCCTTGATGGCGGGTTTGGCAATTATTCTGGGAATCTTTGTTTATGGGCTCGTTCTTCTCCACCAGGACCAGGAGGCGTTCCTGGTTTGGATCCGAGAGGACGGCTTGGTGGAGTGGCTCACCTTTGCAGTGCTCTTGATCACGTCCGCTTTTTCTTTTATCATGTCTTACGCTTTCAGCCGTTCCGAGCCGGAAAGTGGTGCGAAGAGGGTGTGGCTCTTCCTTGGTTTCCTGTTTCTTTTCGGAGCCATGGAGGAGATCTCCTGGGGGCAGAGGGTCTTTGGAATCGAAAGCCCGCAGTGGTTCTTGAAGCACAACCGGCAGGGCGAGACTAATCTACATAACCTTTTGGTCTTCGGCGTGAATATCAATAAGCTTGTCTTCGGCAAGATTCTGGCAATTCTCATTGGAATTTATCTGTTGGCAATACCTCTGCTGTATCGATTCAACCAGGGATTTAAGGATTTCATTAATAGATGGTCCATTCCTATTGCCCAGAATTACCAGATCCTCCTCTTTGTCATTGTCGTCATAATCGTCCAACCCCATCTCAGGCTTGCGGAGAAGGCCGGGGAGTTGCGGGAGCTCTGCAGTTGCTTCTTCTTCCTTCTTATCCTGGTGCATCCATACAACCAGGAGATTTTCCCGTTGAAGGAGCTGGCAATCCGGAGACGGGAAGTTTCCCTTAATGTAGGAAAGGGTCGGGAATCATGAAAGTGTTTCGAAGACTTCCAAGGCGCATTCGGTTCGTCCTGGTGCTGATTGGGCTCAACGTGCTCATGTTCACGTTGTTTCGCGTTATTTTCTGGATGCTGTTCCGGTCCACGGCACCAGAGGCCCCGGGCTCAGATTTCCTTTGGGCATTGTATCTGGGGTTTAAGTTCGATCTTCGCCTTTCCCTCCTGATCTGTCTCCCGGTCCTTGCCCTATCCTGGATTCCGGGCCTGAACTTCGTCCGTTCCTCCATCGCGAAATGGATATGGCTGGTGTACTTTGTCGCCATGGCGGCTTTCCTCATCCTGACGTACTTTGTTGATCTTGCCCATTACGACTATCTTCACGACCGTCTCAATGCAAGTGCCGTCGATCATATTCTC
>DAOVGJ010000233.1 GCA_030672465.1 Pseudomonadota bacterium
GATGCGATCTATATCGAGCCTATTCGGGTGATTGAACGATCTTCATAGTGTTTAAAAAATTCATTCCTGGAGGTTTAGGGGAATGGGCAAGAGTTTTAAAGAGATGTGGTCGGACATAAAGGGAAAGATAAAAGAGGTATCCCCCGAAGAATTGAGGCAGAGGATGACCAATGGCAAAGAGACCCTCTTATTGGATGTCAGGGAAAAGGATGAGGTGAGAAGGGAGTACATCTGTGGGGCTGAATTGCTCCCCCGGGGTTTTTTGGAGATGCGTGTGGAGGAGCTGATTCCCGATAGGGAGAAGTTCATCGTGGTGTATTGTGCCGTGGGGGTTCGTTCCGGCTTTGCCGCCAAGACATTGACGGATATGGGATATAAGGATGTGGCCTCCTTGCGGGGTGGAATTGAGAAGTGGAAAAGATCGGGTTTTGAGGTCCTCAGGGATCTGGATTTCACGCGAGAGCAATTGGATCGATACAGCCGCCAGATCATCCTGCCCGAGGTGGGGGAGCAGGGCCAGGCCAAAATCCGCAGGGGTAAAGTCTTAATTGTAGGCGGTGGACATTTGAGCTCAGCCGCCACCATGTACCTGGCTGCCGGAGGGGTGGGGAAATTAGGGATTCTGGATTCCCATCCAGTAACTCATGGAGATCTGAGGGGGCAAGTTTTGCACACCGTGCCCTCTTTGGGAAAAAACCGGGCAGAATCGGCCGTAAAAATGGTGGAAAGGATCAATCCGGACGTGGCCGCCAAGGCTTACCCCATCCGGTTAGGCGTCGAAAACACCATGGAAACTCTCGAAGATTATGACGTTATCCTGGAATGTAGCGGCAACTCCCGTACCCGGTATCTGGTGAACGACGCCTGTGTGCTCATGGGGAAGCCCCTTTTCATTGCGGAGATGGCGGGGGATTGGGGCAGGGTGATGAGCGTTTACCCTGGAGAAGGACCGTGCTACCGGTGCGTCTTTCCAAAGACCGAGCTTGAAGAAAACAGAACAGAACGAGATTGGAATTTTGAGGCCTTGGGTGGGCTAATGGCGTTAATCCAGGCCGCGGAGATCTTCAAGTTTTTCCTCGGAAAAGGGGACCTCTCAAAAGACAAGCTCCTCCTCTGGAATGGATTCCGCATGAGGTTTCATCGGGAACCGGTTGAGCGAGATAGGGAATGCCCCCTGTGTGGGGAACACCCCACCATTACCCATTTAATGTAAGGATAGTAATTCCTATGAGGACCAGTCCAACCAAAGGAGGAGCAAGAGATGAGCGTTGAAGTGAGAATCCCCTCTCCCCTAAAATCCCTTACGGGGGGAAAAGACGTTATCCAGAGTAGAGGAAGCACGGTGGAGGAAGTGATACAGGAGGTGATCTCTGCTTATCCCCAACTGAGGGAGAGGTTGTGCGATGAAAAGGGGGATGTGCGAAGATTCATCAATATCTTCCTGAATGATGAGGATATCCGTTTCATGAGGAATTTGGAAACTCGGGTGAACGATGGGGATAGCCTTTCCATCATACCCGCCATCGCCGGCGGGTCGGAATCTACTCCTGGCCAGGTTATTCTTGGGCAAAGTTTTTCGTCCCTATGGGCCGGAATGAAGGAGGAGAGGCTAAAAGAGGGCAAGGTTTTCATCTTGGGGGCCGGCGGGTTGGGTTCCCCCGCCGCCCTTTATTTGGCCTCGGCAGGCGTTGGAACCATAGGGATTGCGGATTCAGATGTTGTGGACCTCTCCAATCTTCACAGACAACTCCTCCATTTTACCAAGGATGTGGGTAGGGAAAAGGTTCGTTCGGCCAGGGCGAAGCTGAAGGCCCTCAATCCAGATGTGAAGGTCCGCACCTACCAAACACGGGTGACTTCCGAGAACGTGCGGGAGATCATCAGGCCTTATGATGTGATCATTGATGGGAGCGATAATTTCCCCACAAAGTTCTTGATCAATGATGCCTGCTACTTCGAGAAGAAGCCCTTGGTTTTGGGCGGGATCCTGAAGTTCTACGGGCAAGCTACTGTCTTCCATCCCTGGTACAAAGGGCCATGCTACCGATGTATCTTCCCAAATCCCCCGCCGCCAGGCGCTGTCCCTTCTTGCCAGGAGGCCGGAGTCATCGGGGCCATTGCGGGGATCATAGGCATGATTCAGGCATTCGAGGCGATAAAACTCCTTTCGGGTCAGGGTGATCCCCTCATCGGGCGTTTTCTGGTGTTTGATTCACTGGATATATCCTTCAACGAATTCAATATAGAAAGGGATGAAAACTGTCCCCTCTGCGGCAAGGACGCTTCCATCACCCAGTTGGTGGATTATCAGCAAGTGTGCCAAGCTTAGTGCTTCGATTCGCAATTACGGTGACGTATTTTGGCGACTTATTTCAAAAATATTGCTCACTCCATTCGGCCCGCCTTCGGCCATGAGCTCGGGCCGAATGGAGCTCATGGTCGAGGGCAGCACTGAGTTCTGAGGGCTTCGACTGAGACATGTCGACGAGCTCCCTTCGGGTCTGAACGTTCGACTGAGCCCTTCGGTCTGAGCTCAGGGTCGAAGACTCACGCCGAAGTCCTCAGGGTCGAAGACAGTCGAGTCGCTCAGCCGAAGTCTAAATAAGTTCGTCATCGAACTTATGAATCGAAGGACTTAGGAAAAGGAGTTTTCCAAATCCAACA
>DAOVGJ010000218.1 GCA_030672465.1 Pseudomonadota bacterium
GACGTTGGAAAGCGCCTTTTCGCCCCCGGCGATGACTGCCGCCGCTGTCTCATCACAGGAAGATTCAATGGCTAGTACGAGCATTTTTTAAAATACCATGGAGAGAACCATTCTGCCAATAAGGTCGATATCTGATCTCGATGTATCAAGTTAACGATCAGGAAACCAAGCCCCTGAAGCGCGAAAGGGTCACCTCACGGAAATTGAAGCAGATGGATAATGATCCGCCTGTAAAACGCGAGATTCCAAATAAGATCACGACCTTATGAAAAAATTCCTCCTTCTTCGGGCCTTGATTTTTTCCCGAGATTGTGATATTTTTAATTTATCATATGGGGGCGTATAGTTCAGTAATGACTATGGGCGAATATCAGAGGAATGCAACCTTGCTCGCCGCCGACTGCTAATGTTAGGTTTTTTCCATCACCTCCTTTCACCTAACAAACCCTACTCTGAGGGTCCAGTCGACCACCCCCATACCCCCTTTCCTTACTTGGGTTTCCCACGATCTACCACGTGACTTCTGCAAGAAGTTGCTCACTGCTGCTTTCCTCTTAAAGCTTTTCAGTGCTGCGGTTCTGCAGTGTTGCAGTCAAAAAATCTCATCAAAAGGCAAGTTCTAAAGTCATCCCATCCCGCGCCGCTATTACCCTTAAACCCATTTCCTCCTCAAGGCTTTTCGCCACATCCCAAGGCTTAGCCCTGATCATGGTCATGCCAAAATGAGTGAGCACAGTCAATTTGGGTTGGGTCTTTCCGATGACCCTCTTGACGTCTTCAACGGTTAGATGTTCAATGCGTTGGCCATCCTCCATGGGTTTATGGCGAACGACGCTGACTATCAAGATTTCGCCTGGATACAGGTCCGGAAGCTCCGAGAAGAACTTGGTATCGGTGAGAAAGGATACCTCCCCGATGGCAAGGGAGAAATTGAACCCATAGGTCTCCACCGAGTGTATATGTCTCTCGGTCGTGGAAAAACGGATGTTGCCCAGTCTATATTCGGTATGCTCCCGCAAGACCTCTATCCCTTCCAAATAGGTCCGCACATACCGGAGAACTACGGGATCATCTTCCAGGGCATCTCGTGGGGCGAACAGCACTCCCCTTTTCCTGAAGCCCCCGTCCGTCATCGCCTCAATCATAACATTGATATCCCCCGAGTGATCTAAATGTCTATGGGATAGCAAAATCCCATCCAGGGACGAGGGGTTCAATTTTGGTCTGCTTGAAAGACATCTCACCAAAGCTCCCGGGCCTGGGTCCATATACACATTGGTACCCCCCAGGGAAATCCATAGGCCCCCCGACGACCTGAGCTGTTTCATGACTACAAAACGGGCTCCTGCTGTCCCTAGGAATTTGACGAAGTCTCCTTCACTCATCCCCTTCGATCTCCCTCAGTTCGGATTCGGTCAAGCCAAAGAAGTGGCCGATTTCGTGCATGACCGTCCGTCGAATCCGCAAGAGGAGCTCCCCCCGGGTTCGAACAAGGGCCTCAATGGGTCTTTGATAGATAACTATCCGATCGGGCAAGACATTGCCATAACGGATTCCCCTGTGCTTGAGGGGAACCCCTTGATAAAGGCCTAAGAGCCTTAGTGGAGACTTCAACCCAAGTTCGCGCATGATCTCCTGCGGGGGGACTTCCTCCACAACTACCACAATGTTCTCCAGTCTATCACGAAACCCCTTGGGCAGTTCTTCGAGGGCCTTCGAAACAAGTTTCTCAAACTCATCTCTGCTCAAACGCATTCTTCTGCCATAGCCTCCCTGTAATCATTCTCACTAAGAAGCTGGGCCGATTACAGTAATAAATGAGAATCTCGAGGCGACGTAGCAGCTATTGCCATCGATGACGAAAAGAGCCGGAACGATCTTCCGGCTCTTTAGGCTTAAGCGTCGAAGGTCTCCTCTGCCCTCCCCTCTTCACTCTCCCGCTATGTCTGAAGCTTGGGGATATCCTCATAGAGGTCCAATGCCTCGGGGTTGGCCAGGGCGTCACGATTCAGTACTGGTTTCCCATGAATCACATTTCTCACGGCCAACTCCACCTTTTTCATGTTAATCGTGTAGGGGATATCATCCACGGTGATGATCTTAGCCGGTACGTGCCTTGGGGTCGTATTTTGCCTTATGGCGTTCTTGATCTTTTTGACCAGATCTTCCGTCAGCTGAACGCCCTCGGCCAATTTAATGAAAAGGATCACCCGAACATCGTTTTCCCAATCCTGCCCCACCACGATGCTATCAGTAACCTCGTCCAGCGTCTCCACTACCCTATAGATCTCGGCGGTCCCGATCCGAACGCCTCCTGGGTTGAGGGTGGCATCGGAACGGCCATAGATAACCACGCCTCCGGTATCCTCCCTAATCTCGATAAAGTCTCCATGATGCCATATGCCAGGATACTTCTCAAAGTAGGCACTCCGATATTTTTCCATTTCGGGATCGTTCCAAAAATAGATGGGCATGGAGGGAAAGGGTGCCGTGCACACCAGTTCCGCCTGTTGGTTCCTAACCGGCCTTCCACTCTCGTCGAAAGCCTCAACTCTCATACCCAGAGCTCGACACTGTAGTTCTCCGGCATAAACAGGACCGATGGGATTACCCAATGCAAAGCACCCATTGATATCCGTACCCCCTGAAATGGAGGCGAGCTGAATGTCTCCCTTAACCTCTCGGTAGACATATTCAAATCCCTCTTCTGCAAGGGGAGATCCCGTTGAAAGCACCGCCTTCAAAGGTGTCAGGTCATAGTCCCTTCCCGGCTTAACAGCCTCCTTTTCGATTGCGGCGATATACCTCGCGCTCGTCCCGAAAATGGTCATCTTCTCGTCTTGGGCCAATTTCCAAAGCGCTCCGGGATCGGGATAAAAGGGTGATCCATCAAAGAGAAGCACGGTAGCGCCAAGGGCGAGGGAGCTCACCAGCCAAGTCCACATCATCCAGCCGCACGTGGTGAAATAGAAAATGGTGTCCGCTCTCTTGACGTCGGTATGGAGCATCAACTCCTTGATATGGTGAATAAGGATGCCACCGGCACTTTGAACCATACATTTGGGCAACCCAGTGGTCCCGGAGGAATACATGATATAGAGCGGATGCTCGGAGGGGAGTTGTTCGAACTCTATCTCAAGGCCGCTCTCCTTGGATACGAAGTCTCCATAGTGGACTGATTTGGGAACTCCGCTGATATCGGCCTCACTTTCGGTATAGGGGACGACCACCACCTTTTGAATAGAGGGAAGCTCTTTGAGGATATCGGCAATACGGCCCAGGGAATCAAAGGGTTTCCCGTTGTATGAATACCCGTTGGCCGTGAAGAGAATTTTGGGTTCGATCTGCCCGAAACGATCCAGCACACCCTTGATGCCAAAGTCAGGGGAGCACGAAGACCAGGCTGCCCCAATGCTGGTTGCGGCAAGCATGGCTATTAGGGTTTCCATCATGTTGGGCATGAATCCGGCCACTCGATCACCCACCGTAACCCCTGCCTCCCGCAACGACTTTGCCAAACGTGCCACCCTATCATAGAGCTCGGCATAGGTTATCTTGACCGAATCGTGAACCTCCCCCTTGAATATAAGGGCTATGTGATCGTCCCGGTAACGCAGGAGATTTTCCGCAAAATTCAGCTTCGCCCCGATAAACCAATGTGCGCCCGGCATTTTATTGGGGTCGTCGACAACCTTATCGTATTTCTTTGAAGCCTTGATTTCACCGAAATCCCACATCATAGCCCAAAAGTCGGGGATATTGTCGATGGACCACTGATAGAGTTCTTTGTAAGATGTAAACTCCTTCACGTACTTCTCGTTGACATATTCCATGAATCGGATCATGTTGGTCTGCTTTATCCATTCTTCAGACGGCGTCCAAAGTGGTGTTTTCATGGCTGCCTCCCCAAATTACCGACATACCTAAGTCCCTTCCCGCGTGTATTTGTAAACCACATCATCTTGGGATTGTCAACATGTTATTTGCCCTGACTCATCCGCGCCAAGCCGCAATTTACCACGGAATTGCTGGTACACAAACCGCCCTAGGAAACAAGCTCGTTTTTGATGATATACGTAAGGGAAGAAGAAAATGGAGTTGGCACATGAGATCGTCCAAAGCTTTAGTTCTTCTATATGCTATACATTTGATCAAAAGGACTGAAAATGGCTCGTGAGATCAGCCTGAGGCATCAATGAATTATGGAATAGAAGCCGATCTGGCAAACAGTCACTGCCCTTGAAAGGGAAAAATTACAGGAGCTTGCAGGAAGGAAAAACAGATAAATCGGAAGGGAAAGGCTGGTCATGCGAATCATTACTGACCAGCCTTTCCCCTATAAGAAATTGTCTCTTTCTTTACTTGATGGCGCCCACCTCCTTAAAATATTTTATCGCCCCGGGGTGTAATTCAATAGGACTATTGATGGCGTTACTCGGAATCAGCTGAGCAGCGATAGGGTGAATGTCCTTCAGAGCCCATTTCCCTTTATTCACATTTTCGAAGATGGCCTTCACCGCTTTATAGGCCACCTCCTCTTCCATCTGCTTGTTAGCGACTATCACATTGGAATCCCCGAGGCAGAGCACGTCATAACCAACCTTTGGATACGTCTTGGCGGGCATAGTGATCTTGACATAGTAGGGGTATTTTTTGACCATCTTATCTGCCATGGGGGGTTCCATAGGAATGAGAACGATATCTCTTGTAGCTGCCAAATCCAATACCGCTGCAGCAGGATAAGCGAAGTTAAAGAACACCGCATCGACAATCCCATCTTTAAGGGCCTGAACCGATTCAGACTGGGAGAGATGGGCAATGGTGAGATCCTTTTCAAGGTTAAATCCATATTCCTCCAGGATGGCCTTGGCCATGACCGCACATCCACTGCCCGGCACATCGATGGAAACCTTTTTCCCCTTCAAATCCTTCACAGACTCAATGCCCTTTCCAGATACGGTCACGATGTGTTCGGGCGCGGGATACATTTGGAATAGAGCAACTAGTGGGAATTTTTTCTCAAAAGGCTTAAGCCCCTGGGTAGCTTTATAAGCAATGCTTCCCATGACCATTCCCATATCGCTCTCTCCAGCGCCGACCAGCCGCGAATTTTCAACGGAAGCTCCAGTGGATTCTGCGGCACATCGAAGGTCCGTAGTTTTTTGAATCACCACGGCCATCCCTCCACCCAAGGGATAATAAACTCCTCCCGGACTACCAGTGGCAAGGGTAAGGAACTTTCCCTTCGCAATGGAATGGCCAACCCATGTCAGGCTTAAAAACAAGACCATGATAAAAGTGATATAAAGCATCCTCTTCATAAAACACCTCCTATTTTAGAAATATTTTAGATTGATTTACTTACTTTTTTTCACCTCCTTTCCCTGTAGAGCTTTCTCACTGATCTATTTTGCTGTCTTGTAATAAGCATGTTCATTTCCCAAGCTTCTTCCAATTTTTTCTAAGGATTTCATGATTTAAAAAATTTGTCAACTTAAGTACCATCGGCCCACATGCTTCCCTTCGTGACCCTATCTCTTGACTCTCTTCTGTGACCTCTAACTGGGCGAGTCTCATGTGATGGATCCCTCTACCTCCTCAATAGTTTCGTCAAGGACTCGAACCAACTCATCAATCTGATCCTCCGTAATAATGAATGGGGGGGCTAGTAAGGAGTGGTCTCCCCTTACCCCATCCGCACCACCGCCCCCGGGGTAAATGATCAATCCCTTATCGAAGGCCGTATTGGTAATGAGGGCATTCACCTTCAATTCCGGACCGAAGGTCTCCTTGGTCTCCTTATTCCTTACGTATTCTACCCCGGCGAAAAGACCCTTTCCCCTCACATCCCCTACGATCTTCCGCTTCCTGAGGATTTGCAACTGGTCCAGGAGATATCGGCCCATCTGGGCACATCGAGGAATGAGTTGGTTTTCCTCGATATAGGATAACACCGCCACGCCGATGGCACAGGAGAAGGGATTCTGGCAATAGGTATGGCCATGGACGAAGGCGCCGGAGACCTCCTTGATCGTGCGGTGGATTTCCTCCCTGGCAATGACGCAAAATATGGGGTTATATCCGCTGGCAAGGCCTTTGGAGGAGACGATGAGATCGGGGATGGTGTTCCAGTGATCGATGCCGAAATTCTTCCCGGTCCGGCCGATGCCGGTCATCACCTCATCGACGATCAACAAGACATCGTACCGATCGCAGATTTCCCTGATTCGCTGAAAGTATCCATCCCGGGGTACCAATGCACCGGCGGTGGCCCCGACTATGGGCTCGGCTAAGAAAGCGGAGACGGAATCGGGACCTTCATACAGGATGGTGCGTTCCAGATCGTCAGCGCATTCCAGTGAACAGGTTTCGGGGTCCTGGGCGAAGGG
>DAOVGJ010000029.1 GCA_030672465.1 Pseudomonadota bacterium
CTGTGCCGTCTGATTTATGACTTTTTACGAGACCATCTTAGAATGGTCAAAAAGTCTTTTTAGTAAACGAAGGGGATTTGGGCAATAGCCCGTTTAACGGATGAATCCAAAGGTTGTGGCATGGGGAAGCTGCCGAGTGCCCCTGCCGAAGATGTGGAGAGCTCAAACACGGTCCGATTCCGGATCTAAGCATTTGGAGCTTCTACGATTTCAACTTGAAACTCATTCGCATCAGGGGGCATATTGGGGAAGATCACGATAAAGGGAACGCTCATCCGGGGGGCCACGCGCATCTGGCTTGGCACCGGCCGGATCCTGAAGTCGCCCCTTGTGAAACGAGGGGGAAGTTTTTTAAGGTCTTCCTTGGTAAAGTAGCTGCCGCACAGGGTCTGCTTCTCATCCAATAGCTTATTCTTATCGTTTAATAAAATGGCCCTGATCCTCACGTGCTTCTTCGTTTTGTTAGTCTCATTTAATATCTTGCCCGTAATCACGAAAACCGGAACTTCACCGATGGTATCCTTATAACCCTCCAGATCGGAAAAGGTTAAGCTTCCCCTCTCTATCCCCCGTATATCCTCCCATATGGATTCGAGCTTCTCCGGGATGGATTTGAGCAGGGATGGGATATTCCCAGGGAGGCTGATCTCCATCCCCCGCTCACTCCTGAGGTAATATCCCCCTAAGGCAATGATGAGAAGGATGCCGATCAACACGAAGGACCAGGATGTTTTTCTCTTCGTGGGGGTCACTGGTGGTTTTTCGAAATATTTTTTCTCTTCCAATCCCCTCATGTCGAAGGTGGGGGTATCCATCTCCCCCTCCATGAATTCCGTTTGTCTCTGTTCCTCAAGGGATGGGCTTGGCCATTCCTCGGTGGGGAATTCCGCCATGCTCGGACCCTCCGAAGGGGGTCCCTGCCCCGTATCTTGGAACGTGCTGTCAAATTCACCCCTTTCAAACGGGCTCTCCTCATCCGTGGACGGCCCTGTTTCCGGGGCGGAAGTATCCATCAAGTCTTTGTGAAATTTCTCAAAGGATTCGAAGTCCTGGAGAAAATCTTCCCCTTCTGATGGCGGAGTGGCTGGAGGGGGTTTAACGGAAAAGATATGCTTGCATTTTGAGCATCGAACCTTTACGCCTTGCGGCGTAATTTTTGAATCCTCTATGTTGTACTTAGTCCCACAGAGATCGCATTGGACGATCATAAGCTCCCCTGTTGTTTCTTAAACCATTTATGGATCATTATGATCGAAGAAATCCAAAAAATCAAGGTTTTTCTCTTGCTTGCCCCTGCTCCGTTTTGTTAATTGGCTTAATCAGCGCGGGGATGATTTGAAGGTGAATTTAGGCGAGGGGGGCTTAAACCGTTTTTTCGACCCTTGTCTCCGAAGGGGCTCAAGAGAAGGAAATTCATGTAAGCTTGTTGGTCCCAGCGGCAAAAACCTTACCTGGCCAGCAGCTTCTTAAATTCCTGGGTCAACATGGGGACGGCCTGAAAGATGTCCGCCACAACACCGTAGGTAGCGATTTTGAAGATGGGGGCCTCCGGATCCTTATTAATGGCGACGATGATTTCCGAGGTCTTCATCCCCGCTTGATGTTGGATCGCCCCGGAGATTCCGCAGGCGATGTAGATTTTGGGCCTCACGGTTCGACCCGTCTGGCCGACTTGGTGTTCGTAGGGAATCCATCCCGCATCTACGGCCGCACGGGATGCACCCAACGCCCCTCCCAATACATGTGCTAGCTCACGGATAACCGCGAAGTTCTCACTCCCTCCCACTCCCCTTCCACCGGAAACGATGATCTCCGCATCCACGAGGTTCACCGTTTCGGCCCCCTGAACGAAGTCCAGAATCTTAGTCCTTACCTTATCCTCGTCAATGGGTAACGGCTCGCGAATGATCTCCCCCGTCCTGGAATCGTCCTTTTCCGGCATGGCGAAGACCTTTGGCCTGACCGTGGCCATCTGGGGCCTATGGTTTTGGCACAGTATGGTAGCCATGATATTGCCGCCGAAGGCGGGACGGGTTTGTCTCAGCAATTTGGTCTCGGGATCGATATCGAGTCCCGTACAATCCGCTGTCAGTCCCGTATATATTGTGGTGGCCACGGTTCCCGCGAAATCCCGTCCTTGAGTGGTCGCCCCGAAGATCACGATATCGGGTTTGTATTTCCTGATCAAATTGACGGCTCCCGCCGCATAAGAGTCCGTTCTGTATTCTTTTAAAACGGGGCCTTCGGTTAGGTAGACCGTATCCGCCCCATACTTTATGGCTTCTTGAGCACATTCCTCAACCCCATCACCCATAAGCATTCCGGAAAGTTTGCATCCTAAAGAGTCAGCTAGCTTTCTCCCCTCCCCAAGGAGCTCAAAGCTCACGTTGGTGATCCTTCCCCTTTTGTGTTCGATGAATACCCAGACGTCTTTATACTGGCTGATATCCACACCTTCGGCCTCTTTTTCCTCCTTTTCCAAAGCGATGGCTTCGACGGGACAGACATCAACGCAAGCCCCGCAGAAGGTGCACTTCTCGTTGACCGTTACCACATCGCCCTTCATCTCCAGGGCCCCGTAAGGGCATTCCTCCACGCAGGCCTCACACCCGGTACATGCCTCCTCATCGATCAATAACCTGGCCATCTGCTCCTCCCTATTTGATTACCTTCGCATCCATCAGTTTATCTATCAAGAGGGGAATGGTCTCGGTCAGTTCTCCCTCCAAAACCTCTCCTCCACCCCTTGGTTCCGGCGTAAAGACCCGGATGACCTCGGTTGGGGAACCCTCTAAACCACACTTTGCCTTATCCACCGGCAAATCCTCAGTGGTCCAGGTTGGTATTTCGGCCTTGGCCGCCTTCTTAATGCCAAGGAGGGAGGGAAGCCGGGGTTCATTGATATCCTTGACCACGGTGATGAGGGTAGGGAGAAGGGATTCAACGACCTCCTTTCCATCCTCCAGCATCCTCTCCACCACAATCCTGTTGTCTTCCACGTCGATCTCCCGTATCTTTGAGACATAAGTCAACTGGGGCAAGCTTAATTGAGTTGCTACTCCCGGGCCAACCTGGGCCGTGTCTCCATCGATTGCCTGCTTTCCGCAGATCACCAAATCCACTGCACCGATTTTCTTAATGGCCTGGGCCAGGGTATAGGCCGTTGCCCACATATCGGATCCCGCAAAGTCACGATCCGACACGAGATAGACGTAGTCCGCACCAACGGCCAAGGCATTCTTGAGCACCTCAATGGCCTGGGGAGGACCCATGGTGATGACATGTACTTCCCCCCCATATTTTTCCTTGGCCAGAAGGGCCTCCTCCACCGCGTATTCATCGAAGGGATTGGTTATGCTCTCCACCCCTTCCCTAACGAGGGTTCGGGTTTCCGGATCGATCCTTACGTCGGTCGTATCGGGGACTTGTTTAATGCATGCGACAATCTTCACCTTGTCCTCCTTTTGAGACAAATTTCACAATATCCTCATAGGCCAATTATGTCGATTTGTCAATATTTTTTCCCTTCTCCCCGGCCATTCCGCTCGCGAGGATGATGGCCTCAATAAGGCTCGATGGATCGGCAGCCCCGCCTCCCGCTATGTCGTAGGCGGTTCCGTGGTCGACGGAGGTCCTGATGACGGGGAGCCCCAAAGTCACGTTGACAGCCCTTTTGAACCCCATCAATTTGATGGGGATCAGGCCTTGATCGTGATACATAGAGATTACGGCGTCGTAGATCCCCCCCGCGGCAAAGTGAAAGAGGGAGTCACTGGCCAAGGGCCCCTCAACGCTGAAGCCCGCCCTTCTGCATCCATCGATGGCTGGAATGATGGCGGCCTTCTCCTCATCCCCGAACAATCCATCCTCCCCGGCATGGGGGTTCAGAGAGGCAACTACCAACTTGGGGTTTGGGATCCCAAAGGAGTTCCTTAAGGCGTGGTGCGTGACCCTTATGGTGTCCATGATCCTTTCCCGAGTGATCAAGCGGGGGACATCCCTCAGGGCGCAATGGGTTGTCACAAGGGCTACCTTTAACCCCGGGGCGACCAGCATCATGACCACGGGAGCACTGTTGGTTCGCTGAGCCAAGAACTCCGTATGTCCAGTGAAGGGATATCCGGCATCATTGAGAGACCCCTTATTGATGGGGCATGTAGTTATCCCTTCGATCCTTCCGTCCATCACAAAGGATAGGGTCGTTTCCAGATAGCGAATTACGTGAGCCGCATAGGGCCTTCTGGGAGTTCCAAATCGAAATCCATGGAGATCGATATGGCTCAGCTCAATGAGGTCAATCATTCCCGGGGTTCCCCTTGCCTCTTCAGCCGTTCGTACCGGATTGATGTTGCACGGGGAATTGAGGGTTCTGTTGGCCTCCTTGAGCACGTTGCCATCACCGAAGACCAAGGGTCTACAACAGGCGAACACCTCTTTTTGAGCCAAGGCCTTGACTATGATTTCCGGCCCGATTCCAACGGGATCACCCATAGTGATGCCGATGATGGGTAACGACATAGCCGCCTTCGTCCTCGAAAGAGATCTGCGCCGAACAAACCCCTTCTTCAACCGCGTTTGCAACGCCCGATCTGTGGGTTGGGCTACCGAGATATTCGTGAACATTCAAGGGCGATTTCCACCGCCCGGGTTGGATTATAATTTTACCTCGATGAAGGATTCTGCCTTAACCTTCTGTAGCCAGGCCTTATATAACCTCTGGGACTCCTCTTCAATGTACCGACTTTTTACCTTCTCCATCACCTCTTCATAGGGAATGATCGCTCCCTCTCTTTTCTCGGTGACCTTGATGATGTGGAACCCTATTTTGGTTCGAACTAAGCCGCTGAGCTGCCCCGGTTGTAGGTTGAAAGTGATCCGCTCGAATTCGGGCAGGAGTTCCCCGCTTTTAAAAAATCCCAAATCGCCTCCGTTTTTTGCCGATGCGTCATCGGAGTATAAGCGGGCTAGTGCTTGAAAATCCTCGCCCAGGCGGAGCCTCTCCAATATCGTTTCGCCCTTATGACGAAGGGCTTCCACCAGGAGGTCATCGGCATCCTGAGGAACCATGATCAAAATATGGCTAGCCCGTATTTGGTCAGGCTCCTTAAATCGTTCGATGTGTTGGACGTAAAACCTCTTGAGCCGCTGGTCGTCGACGGTGAACTCCTGCCTGACTACGCGAGAAGCCAATTTGGCCCTTTTAATCTGATTCCTCAACTCCTGTCGGTAATCCTCCCAACTCACACCATCCGCCATCAAAGCCATCTTCAGCTGTTCATCGGTAACGGCGTTTAACCTCTTTACGTCTTCGACGGCCGTATCGATATCCCTTGCGGACACCTTTATCGCCCATTTCTTGCACTGTTGATCGACTATCTTTTCCTCGATAAGGCGATCGAGGATCAGTCTTCTCGATTCGAAGACCTTGGCTCTCTTCTCCCATTGATTGCCGGTGGCCTCGGACCCGTCTCGCAGTTTTGAACGATACCGTTCCAGTTCAGAAAGGGTGATGATCTCGCCGTTGACGATGGCGACGATCTTATCGATGATCGTTGCCCCGCAAATCGCTTCGGATAGGCCGAAGATGAGGAAGATGATAATGGATAAGATGGATTTCCGCATAGATCAGTGAGTATATTCCAATAACTGTTTGTTGATTTTGATCTTCGCCTTCGCCCTCAACCCCGAGAGCCAGTTATAGTAGATTTGCTCGCTCTTTTTCTTTCGAATTTTATGGGCGATCTCATCCTTGACTTCATCAAATTCTCGAACCTTAGCTTCGACTTTCTCCTCGACCTTGAAGATATGATATCCATAGGGGCTCTTGATTACTTTGCTGACCCCCCCTACTTTCAGGGAAAATACCTCATCGAAGGCCTCAGGCATCTCGCCGTGGGCGAAGAATCCCAGGTCTCCGCCATACAGCCTTTCGGGCATCATCGATTTTTCCTTGGCCAGTTTTTCAAAATCCTCCCCTTTCCTCAGCCTCCTCAAGATCGTTTTGGCCTCGTTTTCCGTGGCCACAACGATCTGCCTTGCCCTCACCTGCTCGGGAAAGGAATATTCCTCAATGTGTTCCTCGTAGTACTGTTTTACCGATTTATCATCGATGGGAGCATCGAATTGCGCAACGGTTTGGATGATCTTCTCCGCCAGGAGTTTTTCCGTTAACCTTCGTTTCCATTCCTCGAAACTCATTCCGCGGGCCTCGAGCATGGCCTTGAAGCTCTCTCTAGCATAATCCCTTTTTAGGGCCAAAATAGTCCTATTGATCTCGTCCTCCGATACATGGATATCCATACGCCGAGCCTCTCCAAGGATGAGCTTCCTGTTGATGATTTGGTCCAGAAAGGCAGTTTTCAACTGGTCCAGGGATTCCCTGTCCTCCGGCAGTTTACCGTGTTCTAATTTAATATCCCGTAATTCGTTATTGAATTCCTCCAGGGTAATCAATTCTTCGTTTACCTGGGCCAGAATGCCCTGGGGGAGATTCGTATCTTCCTTCTGACATCCCATAATGCAGAGGGCTATCAACAGGCCGATCCACATAGTTGGGAGCTTCACGTCTCTCCTCCTCACGGATTGATTCATTGATGATGACCCGCTATTTCAGCCCGGATCGAGAGAATTATGGCCCGATTGAACGTACATGCCTTCTCAAGTTCTCTCCGGCACAAGGGGGCTCGGTTGATTCCCCCGCGGTTGAGCATATTGTGTCAACCTCTCCAAGGTGCTTTTGGTCTCACCAAAGGCCTCCTGCCACCCCCCCCTCCCTGTGGAGAGAATCAATTCCAAATTGGGGGTGAATTGAAATCGATCGCTGTTTTCCTGGACCAGGCCAACGATGCACTGGGGGGAAATCTCGGAGCTCTCGTCGAAGGCGATCACCGTTCTTTTCTCGGATAGGTCCAGCTTCCTCACCCTTAGACGGGTCAATAGTTGCTTGAGCTTCATCGCCTCCAACAAGTTCAGGGCTGGGGGAGGAATAGACCCAAAGCGATCCATGAGCTCCTCCCTCATATCATCGATTTCCTCCTCGGAAAACGCTGATGACAATCGTTTGTAGAAAACCAGCCTCTGATGAGGGTCGCGAATGTAGTCATCGGGGATAAAGGTGGCAAATGGGAGTTTCATTTCGGGTGTAATGTCCTCCTGGACTTTCTCCCCCCTCAAATGCCTCACCGCCCTCTCCATGAGCTGAGTATACATTTCATATCCCAACGCCGCAATATGTCCCGATTGAGCAGGCCCCAATATGTTTCCCGCGCCCCTGATCTCCAGATCCTGGACTGCAAGCCTGAACCCTGAACCCAACTCGCTCAATTCCTGTAGCGCCCTCAAGCGCTTGAGGGCATCGCCGGATATGGAGGCTTCGGATGGAACGAGGAGGTAAGCATAGGCCTGATATCTCGATCTGCCGACCCTGCCCCTCAGCTGGTAGAGTTCCGCAAGACCAAACCTCTGGGCGTGGTCGATGATGATGGTGTTGGCGGCGGGGATGTCCAGACCCGACTCGATGATGCTCGTACAGAGGAGGAGGTTGTATTCCTTCCCCACAAAGGCGAGCATTACCCTTTCCAGATCCCTCTCCCTCATCTGACCGTGGGCGACGGCAAGAGAGGCTTCGGGGACGAGCTGCTGCAGGAATCGGGCCATGGCTGATATGTTGTGGACCCGATTGTGAACAAAAAAGACCTGGCCATTCCTATGGAGTTCCCTGAGGATGGTCTGGCGGATGAGGTCCTCGTCAAAGCGCGTCAAAAATGTCCGTATTGAGAGTCTGTCCTCGGGTGGGGTATTGATCACGCTCAGGTCCCTTATTCCCGTCAAGGCCATGTGGAGAGTTCTGGGAATAGGGGTTGCCGTCAAGGTCAACACATCGACCGTTTTCCTCAACTGTTTCAGTCTCTCCTTATGAGTGACACCAAACCGATGCTCCTCGTCGGTGACGAGCAATCCCAAATCCCGGAAGGCAACGTCCCTCTGAAGTAGACGGTGGGTTCCAATGAGGATATCGATCTTCCCCTCCTTCAATTCCCCGAGTATCTGTCTCTGCTCGTTCTTCCCCTTAAACCGGCTTAGCATATTGATGATAACGGGGTAGTGTTGGAATCGCTCGGAGAAGGTCTGGCAGTGTTGCTGAGCTAAGACCGTGGTGGGTACCAAAACGGCCACCTGCTTGCCACCCATAACCGCCTTGAATGCTGCCCTGATGGCCACCTCCGTTTTTCCATATCCCACATCACCACAGATGAGGCGGTCCATGGGTTTGGGTTTTTCCATGTCCATTATTACGTCCCTGATGGCTTCCAACTGGTCAGGCGTCTCCTCGTACTGAAAGGAAGCCTCAAATTCCTTGAAATAGCCATTCCCCTTGGAGAAGGCAAATCCATCGAATACCTGCCTGGCCGCATACAGGTTGAGGAGCTCTTTCGCCATTTCCTCGATGGATTTGCTTACCTTCCGCTTCAATCGCCTCCATGAAGATCCACCCAGCCGATCCTGTCTGGGACCTCTATCCTCAAAGGCGACATATTTCTGGATGAGGTTGATCCGATCAACGGGCACATAGAGTTTATCCCCTTCCAGGTATTCCAACAGGAGGTAGTCGTTGCTAACCCTTTGAATATTCAGACGTTTTAACCCCCTATAAATCCCGATCCCGTAGTCGATATGGACCACATAGTCGTTCTCATTGAGCTCGGAGAAAGAGGTAATGGCGTAATCCGCTGGCCTCCTATGGACTTTCGCGATTCTCTTGCGATGGCCGAAAATTTCCTCCTCAGTAATGGCTACTAAACCTATGGAGGGGAGGCGGAAACCAGTCGAGAGGTCTCCGGTGAGAATGATGAAGTCGCCTTCCCCTGTCCTCGGACGATGGTCAACGAAACGGGAAACGCGGCCTTTCAACCATTGGGAGAAGGAGATTGGGCTCAGTTGCGGGGTGAGGTGGTATTCCATCAACAATTCCTGGAGCCGCTCCGCCTGGACCAATTGGTGGGCCACGATGATGATTTCGTTTCCCCCTTTGTGCCAGGATTCCAGTCGCTGCATGAGGGGAGATAGGAGGGTTTCCCTTCCGGGGGACTTTAGGCCGGTCCTCATATCCTCGTTGGATTCCACGGTGAACCGAAGGATTTCACCCCCTGCTCCCCCCGATTCGGGGAGGTCCATCTCCCCCAGGAGCAGCCTCCTCCAATGTCCCCAGTTGGATTTGACGGTCTCCAAGGGGAGATACCAACGGTCGGGCGCCTGCGGGGTCTTCCCCTTGGCGACGGCTCGATCGAACATCTCGTTGACCTGCAGCCAGAATGCCTCTCCTTCCCTCTCCACCTCGAAGAGGTCATCCATAGCCAGGATGGTTTGGGGGTTCAAATAATCGAAAAGGGAGGCGCCGGCCTGATCGTTGTGGTCCTCCATTATCTCCTTGGCCGGGAGGATCGAGGCGCCTTCATAATGCTGATGTGACCTCTGGGTCTCCGCGTCAAAGGCCCTCATTGACTCGATCCGATCGCCGAAGAATTCGAGCCTCAAGGGATCCCGGTATGAGGGGGAAAAGAGGTCGATGATTCCGCCTCGAACGCTAAATTCACCCTTTTCCTCCACCAATTGAACCCGAGTATATCCACCTCGAATCAACTTCCCAATGAATTCTTCCCTGTCTATTTCATCGCCCACATTTAAGGCAATGGTCAGTTTCTCGAGGCCATGGGGGGTCATCGTCCTCTGCATGATGGCTTGAATGGATGTGACGATTAGGGTCCCATTTCGAACGGATGCCTGGGAAAGGGTTCTTACCCTCTGGCCCACGATATCCTGATGGGAGGGTAACTCATCGTAGGGACTTGTCTCCCAGGGAGGGAAGGTAAGGATCTCCCTTTCCGGCTCTGTGAAGAAACGCAGGGCCTCCGAGAAGGTCTCAGCATCTGTGGGTCGAGGAGTAATGACTAAAAGGGGAAGCCCAGACTCCTGCGCCAAAAGCGAAAGGATAAGGGCTTTGGAAGAACCTTTTAACCCTACTACGTGGACCTCCTGGGAACCCTCCTTCGCGCACTGGATTAAGCGGGAAAGGGGAAACCCTTTCCCGCGTTTATGCAGGAGTTCTGGCCTTACCGCAAACATCCCTAAACCTCGCCACTCGATTTAAGGCTAAACCAAACGTAAGCCATAGTCAACGCCAATCCTTCAAGGGATTCGCCATGGGGGATAGAAAAGGGCGGGAAAATGTGGTTACGCTCTGGGCAGAGGGTCAATGTGATTTCTTGAACAATCCCTCCCAAGCTTTCCTCGCCTTGGCGACCTCTTCTTCCCTTTTTCCACCGGGCTTCGATTCCCTGAAGGTGAAGAAGTCGCAGAAGTTGGCCTTTTCCCGGTCCGAGACGTACTCGCTCTGGGGCTCCCGGCACTGATTATGGGCATGGGGGTCGTAAAAGGCGCAGTTGAGGCAAGAATGGAGGTAGCTCCCGCAGTCGGGGCATGTAGCGGTTCTGGAAACCATATCGGGCCCATTGAGCTCCTTTCCACACCGGTGGCATACTTTCATGATTTGCCTCCGCCAGAAGGGCCGCATTGCTCAGTCGTTTCTAGAGATATCTCTCAAACCACTCCAGGCTCATCTCAATGGCCTTTTCGCGATGATCGGGATGGTTTAGCCTGTGATCACCCCCCTCGATGATCTCCATTTTTTTGGGGTAATTGAGGTGTTCGTATATCATCCTTGCTTGCTCCACGGGGACGAGTTCGTCTCGATCCCCATGGATCACCAGACAGTTGGGCACCTTCCCCAGGGCGGAGGTGAGGTTGTGGGCTTTTATGTCGTGGAAGAATTCCTCCCCCAGCGATGCCATCTCTTCGTCCCCCCTCTTCTCCTCAAGGCCAGCCAGGGTAAAGGGGGTTGCCCATGTCACCACAGACCGGATTCCATTCTCCCCTGCCGATACGATCAGCGAGATGTAGCCGCCCAAGCTACTTCCCATGAGTCCGATCCGGGGGCCGATCCAAGGATGTGATCTAACGAATCCGATGGCCATGTTCAGGTCCCTCAACCGGTCCGATACGGTGGTCTCCGTGGTTTTTCCCCCGCTTTCACCGCATCCCCTGAAGTCGAACCTGAGGAAGGCTATCCCCTTCCGATGAAATCGATGCCCGAGCGTAATATATTTTTCGCTATCCTTGCTGCTGAAGAGCCCGTGGGAGGCAATCACGCAGGAAGGCTTTTCCATGTCGGGCAGATGAAGCGCCCCTACAACCGCTTGCCCATGGCTGGAAAAGGAGATCTTTTCCACTTTCATGGCGATTTCCAACGCTAAATTGCGGTTCTGCAGTGTTGCGGTGCTGCAGTCATGCGGTTACGGCGGTGTGGATCTTAATCAAACTACTTGATACATTCATCCTAAGAGCGAGTTTTTCAGGGATTTTCCAGGGTTCCTTTCCCCTGGCTTCCCGCAGCTTCTCCTATGATGAGACGAATATATGGCCTCATGGAAACGGAGGAGAGATCGAACTGTCTCAGCGCCCGAACCAAGAGATCTATCCTCTCCCCGTGGGGCATTCTCCTGTCCATGATGATCACATTCCTTCCCCGGAGCTTACACAATCCGCCCTCGACTTTGAAATCCATTCCCATCAGATCGTCGTATCGGACCGCAATGGAGAGCTTTTCCGCTATCTCCTCCAGCTCCTGTAATAGGCGATTCTCCTCCATCGACGTTATCTTATCCTTCACGAGGGAAATTTTTCAATGGGATACTTTTTTGGAGTTCCCTACTGAAATATTTTTTTACTCCTTGCCTTGGCTCAAGGCCTCAAGATATTCCCCTCGTAGGTAATCCTTGCTTATACCATGATCGATAAAGTCCCAGGGTAAGATTTCATCGAAATCAATCTCCCGGTAAACGTAGAAGTCGGGATTGAGGTTTATCTCCTTAAAGGTCTTCTGCCAGTTGCCCCCATTGTAATGTGCAGCCAATAGGATCCTTCCCACCCTTCTGTCGCCCCGGGAGAGAAGCGTCTGGATATACCCCCACTTTGGGAGATTGTGTGTTACCTGGACGTTCCCTTCCCCGCGGAGCTCATTTTTTACGAGCTTCAGCTTACGCTTCAACGAATTGATCTCCTCATAAGGGGCCCATTGGAAAGGGGTCGAGGGTTTGGGGATGAAGGGAGTGATGCTGAGGACGATCCGCCCCAGTCGTTTTTGATCACGGCCGACCTTCAGGAAAATATGCTTTATTCGCCTGGTGAGCCCGACGATTTCATCGATGTCCCGGGCCGTTTCCGTAGGCAGGCCGATGATGAAATAGAGGCGGATATTGGGAATACCGCCCTTTGAGATCATCTCCACGGCACGAAGCAAGTCCATCTCCTGGAGGTCCTTTTTGATCACCCGCCTGAGCCTCTCCGAACCCGCCTCTGGGGCCAAAGAGATGGTCTTATGTCCGCCCGCCTTGAGGTATGTGATGAGATCTTCGGAAATGGAATCCGCCCTGAGGGAGGCAATGGAGAGGGTTCCCTTTGAATCGAGGACCGATTGGCATATCTCCCTTAAACGGGGATGGTCCGAAACCGCTGAGCCCATCAACCCGAGGCGCCTCTCGTGGGTTAACCCCTCCTCGATGTCCATTCGGAGATCTTTCAGGGTTCTATTCCGGAAAGGACGGTATATGAAACAGCCAGCGCAGAAGCGACATCCCCTGGGGCAACCCCGATTCACCTCAACCAGGGCCATATCATTGAACTGGGTATGGGGGGTGAAGAGGGTCGAAGTGGTATGGATGTTATTGATATCCCGAACCCACCTCCTTTTAATCCGCCTTGGGTGCTTGCCCTTGGGGGTGAAGCTGTTGATGGGGCCCTCATCGAAATATCGAACCTGATAGAGTTGGGGGACATAGACGCCCTCGATGGCGGCTGCTTTCTCCACGAACTCCAGTTGCGTTTTCCCCTCGGATTTGGCTTCTTCGAAGCATCTCAGGAACTCGGGGAGGAGCTCCTCCCCCTCACCGATGAAAAAGAAGTTGAAGAAGTCAGAGAGGGGCTCTGGATTTAGGAAAACGGCCACACCCCCTGCGATGACAAGGGGATGGGAGTCATTTCTGGCCGTCCTTAAGAGAGGTATTTTACCCATTTCCAAAATGGTGAGGATGTTGGGATAGTCGTTTTCAAAGGGGATGGAAAAGGCGAGGATATCGAAATCATAGAGAGGTCTTTGCGATTCCAGGGAGAAGAGGGGTGTGTCCGTCTTTCTATATTCCAGGAGGTCTTCCTTATCGGGGAGAAAGCTCCTCTCGCAGACGATCTCCTGCAATTGGTTCAATTGGTGGTAGAGGGTTTGAAAGCCAAGGTTGGACATGCCGGTATAGTACCGGTTTGGGAAGGCGAGGCAAAGGGTGGTTTTGCCACCCCACTCTTTCCGGATGGTTCCTCTTTCCTCCGAGAGCCGTTTTTTGACCCTCTGTATGAGTTTCCAAGACATAGCCGCGCTGTGGAGAAGGGGCCTTTTGAGCCATAGGGGAGATCCATAGAGTTGGTTCGCGATGCCCCTTTCCCACCGGAAACAAGGGGTTAATCAGCCTGCTTTCTTAGAAAGGTTGGGATGTCATATTGTTCGTCATCATAGGAGGAGAGCTCATCAATTCCCTCGGGCTTCGCCTCCTGCGACTTTTCCCCCTCCTTCCTCAAATAGGCGGGGACGTCGATGTTTTCCCTGAGCGAGAAGGAGATAGGGGACACCTTTTTCAGGTGGGGAAGCATTCGTTCCTCCATCCTGCCAAAACCGGTGGCAATTACCGTCACTCGTATTTCTTCCCCCATCTTTTCGTCGATGACGGCCCCAAATATGATATTGGCGTCTTCATGGGCCTCCTTCTGTATCAGCACCGATGCCTCGTTGACCTCGTTGAGGGTCATCGAGGAGCTGCCGGTGACATTGATGAGAAGCCCTTTGGCCCCTTCGATGGAGATGTCCTCCAGGAGGGGGCTGAAGATGGCCTTCTGCGCTGCCTCCGCCGCCCTGTTATCACCTGATCCGACGCCGGTTCCCATCAAGGCCATTCCCATCTCCGACATGATGGTCCTGACGTCGGCAAAATCGAGGTTGATGAGACCATGAAATGCGATCAGGTCGGATATGCCTTTGGCTGCATGGAGCAGCACCTCGTCGGCCTTCTTGAAAGCCTCCAGCAACGACATGCTCTTTCCACTAATGCTCAGGAGTCTCTGGTTGGGGATGGTAATCAAGGTATCGGCGGTCATCCGTACGTTGATGACTCCTTCCTCGGCATGCTTCATTCGTTTCTTCCCTTCGAAGAGGAAGGGTTTGGTCACGATGGCCACGGTGAGGGCGCCCATTTCCTTGGCCACCTCTGCAACAATGGGGGCGCCCCCGGTTCCGGTGCCACCTCCCAAGCCTGCGGTGATGAAGACCATATCCGCCCCCCTCAGGGAATCCCTGATCATGTCAATGTCCTCCAGCGCTGCCCTTCTGCCGATCTCGGGGTTGGCGCCGGCCCCCAATCCCTTGGTGATCTTGGCCCCCAATTGAAGCTTAGTGGGTGCCTTGCTGGCCGCTAAGGCTTGGGCGTCGGTATTGGCCGCGATGAATTCCACAGCCGTGAGCTCGGAGGTGATCATGTTATTGATGGCATTACACCCTCCCCCTCCAATACCGACGGCTTTTACTTTGGCCGCCACGTTCCTGTTCTCATCGAATTCGATCATTTCACCCCTCCCAATAGGTCAATTCGGTTAAAAGAATTCGCCGAACCAATCCCTCATGCGGCGACTCACCTTCGTGAAGATATTGGTTTCGCCGATCCGGAATCGGCTCTTGGACCGATTCCTGCTTCCATACATGACCAATCCGACCCCCGTTGCAAAAATGGGGCTATTCACTAAGTCCACCAGACCGCTTATGCCCACAGGATATCCCGTTCTCACCGGAAGGTTGAAGACCTGTTCGGCAATCTCGGGCATCCCTTCCATGATGGCTGTTCCCCCCGTCAGGACAATCCCCGAACCGATGAGGTTGGCGTAGCCGGATCTCACGATCTCGCCTTGGATCAGCGTCAAAATTTCCTCCACACGGGGCTCGATGATCTCCGCCAGGGTCTGCCGGGAAAGGGTCCGAGACTTTCTTCCCCCGACACTGGGGACCTCGATCATCTCCTCCTTCTTCACCATGGAGACCAGGGCACATCCGTATCTCTTTTTTAACTTTTCCGCCTCCTCCGCAGGGGTCCTTAGGCCAAGGGAGATATCGCTGGTGATGTGATTTCCCGCCAAGGAGAGGACCGATGTGTGTTTGATGCTTCCGTTACAAAAGATCACCAGGTCTGTGGTTCCACCCCCGATGTCCACAACGCCAATTCCAAGTTCCTTCTCCTCCGAGCTCAGGACCGCCTCACTGCAGCCCAGTTGTTCTAAGACAATGTCATTTACGTGGAGCCCCGCACGATTGGCGCAGCGGATGATGTTTTGAGCCGAGGTAACCGCCCCGGTGACGATGTGTACTTTTCCCTCCAAACGAACGCCGCACATACCGATGGGATCCCTGATTCCATCCTGATCATCCACGATATATTCCTGGGGGAGGACGTGAATAACCTCCCGATCCATGGGGATCGCGATGGCGCTAGCGGCATCGATGACGCGCTTTATGTCGTGCTCGGTAATTTCCCGGTTTTTCACGGCAATTACCCCATGGCTCTTGAGGCCTCGAATGTGTCCTCCCGCTATCCCGGCAAAGACAGAATCGATCTGACACCCCGCCATGAGCTCGGCCTCCTCGATCGCTTTTCTTATGGATTGTACCGTTCCTTCAATGTTGACGACCACTCCCTTTCTGAGCCCCCTTGAGGGATGGGATCCGATTCCGATGATGTTGATCAATCCGTTTTGGATCTCCCCCACAATGGTGCAGATCTTGGTCGTTCCGATATCCAGGCCCACCAATAATTTGTTCTCCTTTCCGGCCATATCTCTCACCTCCTTTCTCTATAAGGTTTTGATGAGTCTTTTTGCGTAAAATGCCGTTACGTCCCTCATCTTTACAATAACCCTCTTTTCATAATTACAATCGATATATGCGGGTTTAAAGGGTCTTTTACGGAGATGTCTCCAGACCCTCTCCAATCGTTTCCATTTTGTATCGTAATTGTCGAGGCCCAATTTGATTTCGATGGCCCCGTCTTTCGTATAGATGCTTATTCCAAAGGCCTTATCCATATGGATTTCGGAGATGTCCTTTTGGGAAAGGACCTCTCCTCCCTCGATCACCCTGATCAACCTCAACGCTTTGGAGATCAATCCCCATGCTTCATCGGGGTTGGCCTTGAAATCATCCCGATGGAGGCCCGTCAGAATGGGATGATCGATTTGATGATCTTTGGGTACCCTAGTAAATATAACCCCCTGAGTATCGATGTAATAGAACCGGTCCAAAAGGATGATGGCCGCTGGTCGCCTCTCGGTAATTCTTATTGAGATCCTATCGGGGAAGATCCGCCTGATCTCCGCGCGCTCTATCCAGGGGTTGGTCTCCACCTTGCTTCTCAATGTGGCTAGCTTTATGCTGAGGATGTTCGGTCCGCGGTCCAAGTGCGTCATAGACAAAATGTCCCTTTCGGAAGTCTTCCGGCAGCCCTCAATGACTACTTCCCGGAGGGCCAGCAGGGGCGAATCCACCATGTAGCCATACACGGCGCGGCCCATGAAGGCCAAAATGGCCATGACCAATACCAGTATGGTGGCCTTAAAGAGCCCCTTTAGAAGAGGAGCTACCACTTCTCCCATCCCTTTCCCGCCCTCGTACTTCTGTCTTCAATGAACCTCCCCTCAGGATCCTTTCCGCCAGTTCCGGGAAGTCGACCCCGGCAAAATGGGCAGCCTTTGGCACAAGGCTTGTCTCCGTCATCCCGGGCATGGAGTTGACCTCCAGGACGAAGATTTCCCCCTTCTCACCTGTCATCATATCTACCCTTGCACACCCCTCACATCCCAGGGCCTTATAGGCCTCCAAACCGGCCTGCTCGGCTTCTTCGTAGGTCTTCGAGGGGATGCGGGAGGGTAGGATATATTCGGTCTCTCCCTTGGTATATTTAGCATGATAATCATAAAATCCACTCTTCGGGGCAATCTCGATTATGGGCAGCGGCTGGCCATTCAGCACACTTAAGGGAATCTCCTTCCCCTCGATGTATTCCTCCAAGAGTAGCCGATGGTCGTATTCTCGGGCACCCTCAATGGCCTGGACCAGCCCGTCTTTATCGTGGACGATGACTACGCCAAGGGTCGATCCTTCAGAAGCCGGTTTCACCACAATGGGAAAGGGAAAGTCCAACTTTTCCAAGGCCTCGTTTGCGCCTTCGGTGGCTTGCAAAATGTTGGAGGCCGGGGTAGGAATACCATGGGTGGCAAAGACCCGCTTGGACATGATTTTGTCCATGGATAGAGCGCTGGCCAAAACCCCTGAGCCGGTATAGGGTATTCTCATGATTTCCAGCATTCCTTGGACGGTCCCATCCTCGCCGAACCTTCCGTGGAGGGCGATAAAGGCAACCCGGATCTGCTCGGAGATTAGTCGCCCGGCAACGTCGTAACTCACGTCGATGGGACAAACGTCGTAGCCCCTACCCCTGAGGGCCTTTATGATAGCCTCTCCGGTCCTCAAGGAGATCTCCCTTTCCGCGGAGATCCCGCCCATCAGCACACCTATTTGCCCTTGAACCTTTGATCTTTTCATTCCTCTCCAATAATGTGAACTTCGGGGGTCAGCCGGATCCCCCGCTTCCCATATACCTCATCCCGAATGAAGGCCATTAAATCCAAAACCTCTGCCGCTGTAGCATCTCCCTCATTGACGATGAAATTACCGTGCTTCTCCGAGATCCGCGCAGCGCCAATACGGTAACCCTTAAGGCCCAGCTCATCGATCAATTGCCCTGCCGGCGCCCCCTCTGGGTTTTTAAAGATAGAGCCAGCCGTTGGCACATTCCATGGCTGGGATTCAAATCTGAGCCTTTGAAAGCTCTTGACCTTGGCCGCGATCTCCTCTCCTTTCGC
Organism: Pseudomonadota bacterium; assembly: GCA_030672465.1. GTDB lineage: Bacteria > Desulfobacterota > BSN033 > WVXP01. The sequence goes on from DAOVGJ010000029.1 coordinate 18,061, forward strand.
CTCCCCGACCCCCAGGACGCCTCTGAGAATAATGGACCCCTTGGGGAGAACCAGATTTCGGTAGTCAAACCTCAGCTCCTCCCTTTGCTTAACCGTCACGCTGCCTGTTTCCTTCATCATGGCGACGGATCTAACCACATCCCTCATTTCCGAACCGAAGGCCCCGGCATTCATGGCCAGGGCGCCTCCTACGGTTCCGGGGATTCCGGTGAAGGCCTCAAGGCCCGTAAGGTTCCTTTCCCCGGTAAATCGAACCAGGTCTTTCAGGTTTACCCCTGCCCCGGCGGAGACCAACACCTCATCGTCCTCTCGGCCAATGATCCTCACCCTTCTGAATCCCCGGCAAAGACTGATGACAATGCCTCGAAGTCCCCCATCCCTGACGATGACATTGGTCCCCCTGCCCAGGACGTAATAGGGAATGTCCCTCTCTTTGGCAAATTGGAGTATCTCCCTTAAGTCTTCCTCGTCCTGGGGAAATGCGAGGGCGTCGGCACGTCCACCCACCCCCAACGAGGTATACTGTGCCAAGGGAACGTCAAAGGAGACATTCCCCTTGATAAGCGATTTCAATTTCTCCTTGGTATCCCCGTTCATTTACCGGATACCCATGAGGTCATCAGTTCATCGGCGGCTCTCCGCCTTGAATTTCCTCCTGAGTTCATCAATCAGATCTTCACCCACCCGGTAGATATCGCCGGCCCCTAACGTGATCACCAGGTCGCCGGGCTTAATAACCGACAAGAGGTATTGGAGGATTTCACCCCGATCAGAGATGTAGTGGACATCCCTATGTCCGTGTTCCCTAATTCCCTCGAAGAGGTGGCGAGCGTGTACCCCCTCGATCTCCTCCTCCCCTGCTGGGTAGATATCGGTGATGACCAGCACATCGGCCTCGTAAAAGGCCGTCAGAAAATCACCAAAGAGGGCCTTGGTCCGGGTGTACCGATGGGGTTGAAAGAGGGCTACGATCCTCCTTCGCCATCCCGACTTGGCAGCCCTCAAGGCGGCCTTGATCTCGGCGGGATGATGGCCGTAGTCATCAAAGACCAGGATATCCTCAATTTCGGCCTTCATTTGGAACCGGCGTTGAATGCCGGAAAATCCGGCCAGGGCCTCCTGGACGGTCTTGAAATCGACATCCAATTCAAAAGCCGTTGCCACGGTGGCCAATACGTTGTAGACGTTATGGATTCCCGGCATCTGGACCTTCAATCTTCCAACGCGCCTACCTCTGTGAACCAGCTCGAAGGAGGTATGAGGCCCATCGAAGCTCATGTCCTTGGCCTGGAAGTCGGCCTGACTGGATAGCCCATAGGTGATAAAGCGTTTTCTCAATTGGGGGATTAAGCTTTGGACGTTTTCGTGATCCAGGCAGAGGACCGCCAGGCCAAAGAAGGGGATCTTGTCGATAAACTGAAGGAAGGCCTCCTTAATCTGTTCGATCCCCTGATAGTAATCGAGGTGTTCGGGGTCGATGTTGGTTACCACGGCGATCGTGGGCAACAGTTTCAGGAATGATCCATCGCTCTCATCCGCCTCGGCCACCAAGAAGTCTCCCTGGCCCAGTTTGGCCGTACTCCCGATGCTGTTGAGTTTGCCACCGATGACGACTGTGGGATCCAAACCCCCATGGGCCAAAACCGTGGCGATCAGGGAGGTCGTGGTGGTCTTCCCATGGGTCCCCGCAACGGCCACGCCGTATTTCATTCGCATGAGCTCTGCCAACATCTCCGCTCTCGGAATGACGGGAATGAGCTTTGAAGCGGCTTCCTGGATCTCTGGGTTCCCCTCCTTGATGGCCGCGGAGACGACGACCACCTCTGCCCCTTGGATGTTCTTCCGTTGATGTCGGTAATAGACCCGCGCCCCCAATTGCTCCAATCGCCGAGTTATCTCGGTTTCCCGAATATCGGATCCGCTGACCTCATAGCCCAGATTGAGGAGGACCTCGGCAATCCCGCTCATCCCGATACCCCCGATTCCAACGAAATGGATATGGTTTATTTTGGTCTTTCGATACATGGCTATCTTCCCAAAGATACCAGTTTATAGCACCAATCCACGATGAGATCGGCGGCATTGGGTTGAGCCAGCTCCCCCGCTCGCTTCTCTATGGTGGAGATCTCATCCCTATTTCGATACAGGTGGAGAATCGCATCGGCCAGGAGTTTCCCCGTCAAATCGAAATCGGAGATCATCCGTGCAGCCCCTGCCTTTACCAGGGCTCTCGCGTTGAGGGTCTGATGATCACCGGAGGCATGGGGATAAGGGATTAAGATGGAGGCCCTGCGGGATACGGTCAACTCGGATACCGTTGTAGCTCCTGAGCGGCAGATGACCAGATGGGCATCTCGATAGCAGGTAGCCATATCATCGATAAAGGCCCTCACCGATGCTCGGAATCCCCTCCTCCGGTAATTTCGGGAGACGAATTCCAGGTCATTCCCTCCCGTCTGGTGGATGATTCTCATGGTATCTCGAACCCCCTCCAACCAATCCAGGGCTTCCACCATCTTTTCGTTTATCCGGTGGGCCCCTTGACTTCCCCCGAAGATGAAGAGGTTAAAATCATCTCCGTTTCGGGTGTCCTCGAGCCCCTGGAGGAACTCCTTCCTCACCGGATTCCCCGTGAGAATCGTCTTCCCCTCGGGGAAATAGGATCTGCTTTCTTCGAAGGAGATGAATATGGCGTTGGATAGCCTTCCCAACAGGCGATTAGTGGATCCAGGTATGGCATTCTGCTCCTGGATGGCCCTTCTAATGCCTACCAGAAAAGCCGCAAGGACAACGGGACCCGAAACATACCCCCCTACGCCGATAACCAGGTCTGCCTTGAACTCCTCGATAATCCGAACTGAAACGACGATGCCAAGGGGGATAGTCAATAAGGAGATCAGCTTCCTCGTCAATGTCTTCCCCCTGACCCCAGAGACGGAGATGGTTCTCAATTGATGTCCCATTTTGGGAATGAGCGCCTCCTCGATCCCCCTCTTCGCTCCAACGAAGAGAACTTCATTTCGCGCCTCCCTGATCTTGAACGCCTCGGCTATGGAAATCCCGGGGAAGAGGTGTCCCCCAGTTCCGCCACCGGCAATGATGATCCTCATGTGCTTCTCGCCTTTGATGAAATGTTGAGGAGAATGCCTACCCCCATTGCATTGACGAGTAGGGACGTTCCCCCGTAACTGATGAAGGGGAGGGTTAGTCCCTTTGTGGGGAGTAGTCCGAGAACTACCCCCATATTGACGATGGCCTGCATCGAGATCATGGCTGTTATCCCTACCGCGAGAAGGGTCCCAAAGGATTCTTCTGTCATGAGGGCAATACGGATACCACGAATCGTGAACAGGGCGAAGAGACCCAAGGTGATGGTTGCGCCCACCATGCCCAGTTCCTCCCCGATTACGGAGAAGATAAAGTCGGTATGCGGGGCTGGCAGAAAGAAGAGCTTCTGGCTCCCGCCTCCCAACCCTGTGCCGAAGAGGCCTCCTGATCCGAATGCAAGAAGGGATTGAACGATCTGGAAGCTCGTTCGGCTGGGATCTTCCCATGGGTTCAGGAATCCAATAATCCGGTTATACCGATAATCAACCCTCATGATCAGCAGATAAATGATGGGAATGGCAGCCAAAATGGAGGACACCAAATAAGATATCCTCGCTCCTCCGATGAAGAGGAGCATTAATACCATGGTTGCCAAGAAGATGGCCACACCGAAATCCGGTTGGAGCATGACCAAATAGATCGTTATTCCCGAGATTATGAGGACCGGAAGAAAACCCGTGGAGAAGGTTCTCATTCGATCTCCCTTTTTCTCCAAGAAGTAAGCCAAGAAGATGATGAGGGCCAGCTTTGCGAACTCCGAGGGCTGAAAGGAGAGGTTGACGAGCCGAATCCAACGGGTCGACCCACCAACCTTGTATCCTATCCCCGGAATCAAAAGGAGTATGAGGGACATCAGGCTTAGTCCCAATATGGGATAGGCCAATCTTTTCAGAAGGGTATACGGGGTATTCATCATCACCATCATTATCACCAAGGCAAAGGCACCGAATAGGGCCTGTTTTTTTAAGAAATAGTAACCGTCTCCGAACCTATCCGCCGCAAGAATGGCACTGGCACTGTAGACGATCACGATCCCTACCCCAATCAACGAGATGGTAATAATGAGCAGGGACAGATCATATTGGGCCCTTTCCCTCATGCCTTTCGAGCTCCCTTGGGATTTCCCTCGCCAAGTTGATTAATAGAGATCCCTGAAAAGGTCGTTCTTCGCTGCTCAAAATCTTTTTTTGACCATTGTAAAGTTCGCTTCACCGCAAATCCAAAACTCGCCCTACGGGCTCAAACGTTGCAGTTGCGGTTCTGCGGGCGCTTGAATGATAATGTGCACTGCCCTAACCGCATGACTGCAGCACTGCAACACTGTATAATTTCGCGCTCAGACCTCCTTTTTCCAGTTTTTCAGAGGTCTCTAACAATCTCCTTAAAGATGTTTCCCCTCTCCTCGTAATCCCTGAACATATCGAAACTTGAACATGCCGGGGATAAGAGCACCACATCGCCGTGCTTCGATTCATCAAAGGCTCGATGGACCGCCTCCTCAAGGGTATCGGCTACGGTGGTAGGGACGGAAGTCCCCAAGGCCTCAGCCATTCTCCGCTTCGCTTCACCCATTAAGATGAGCCGCTTCACCCTTTCGGTAACGATCCCTTTGAGAGGGCCGTAATCTCCCCCCTTGTCCTTTCCCCCCGCGATCAAAATGATGGGCTCGTGGAAACTCCTCAAGGATTTGACCACGGCGCCCACATTGGTTCCCTTGGAGTCATTGTAAAAGTTCACCCCATTCAGTTTCCTCACGAACTCCAAACGGTGAGGCAGTCCTCTGAAGGACTCCAGGGCAGTCTGGATAGCCCTCTTTGGACAGGAGCAGATTTTGGCCGCTGCCACGGCAGCCAACATGTTCTCGATGTTGTGGATTCCCTTCAGGGAAACCCGTGCGAGCTCCAAGCGCTCAACGTTTCCCTTTGGATCACGGCACATGAGCGAGTCCCGGTCAAGGAATGCCCCTGCCTCCAGGGGAGATGTAAGGCTAAAATACCATTTTCTCGCCTTGATCTCAGAGCTCATCGCGTTGATGGTCCCGTCATCGGCATTGAGGACGGCAAAATCCGAGCCCCGCTGGTTCAAAAAGAGCCGAAATTTAGCCCTGATGTACTCCTCATAATCGGGATACCGGTCTAAATGATCCTTGGTGATATTGAGCATGAGGGCGATATAGGGCCTAAATTCAGCGATTCCTTCCAGTTGAAAGCTGCTGATTTCGGCCACCACATAATCCCATTTACCCCCTCCGGCACAATCGATCAGGGGATTACCCACATTTCCCCCCACGAAGACCTTCTTACCGGATACCTTGAGCATATCCCCGAGGAGGAGGGTGGTGGTGGTCTTTCCGTTTGTCCCCGTTACCCCGATAATCGGATCTCGGATGAATCGGCACGCCAGCTCGATTTCGCTTATGACCTCGATGCCTTTCTCCCGAGCCGCCGTGAGGGGTTCGATACTGAGTGGAACCCCTGGACTGACGACGATCAGGTCGGCACTCAAAAAGGTCTCAATCCTGTGCTCACCAAGGTCGGTCCTTACGTTGAGCCTCCGTATTGTGGACCAGTACTCCCCCAACTCATCGGCGGATCGAATATCAGTTCCCATAACCCGCGCCCGCTGCTCGGCCAGAAATCGGACAACCCCTATTCCCGTCCTGGCCATTCCCACCACTAAGACCCGCTTTCCCTGCAGTTTCACCGGACTCCCCGAAATGCGGAATTACCTCATCTTAAGCGTGCTGATGGCCACAAGTCCCAGAATGATCGCGATAATCCAGAACCTCACGATCACCTTTGGTTCCACCCATCCCTTCAGTTCGAAGTGGTGATGGAGCGGGGCCATCTTGAAAATCCGTCTTTTCCTGAGCTTGAAGGAGACCACCTGCATGATGACGGAGATGGTCTCCAATACGAATATCCCGCCCACGATAGCCAAGGGGATCTCGTGTTTGGTTACCAGGGCCAATGTTCCCAAGGCCGCTCCGAGGGCAAGGGACCCCGTATCCCCCATGAAGACCTG
>DAOVGJ010000009.1 GCA_030672465.1 Pseudomonadota bacterium
CTTCTTGGATGAGATCGACAAAATCGCGGGGAGGGAATCCCTTCATGGTCCCGATGTCTCAAGGGAAGGCGTCCAGAGGGATATTTTGCCCATTGTCGAGGGGACGACGGTGACGACGAAATATGGGATGGTGAAGACGGACCACATCCTCTTTATCGCCGCCGGGGCCTTTCATGTCTCGAAGCCCTCGGATCTCATACCCGAGCTCCAGGGGCGTTTTCCCATCCGGGTGGAGCTGGATTCCCTTGGGAAAGAGGACTTCATCCGAATCCTCCAAGAGCCCCAAAATGCACTGATAAAACAGTATACCGCCCTGCTCAAGACGGAATCAGTGGAGGTGATATTTACCGATGATGCCATAGCTGAGATCGCGGAGGTAGCCCAGATCATCAACGAGAGGAGCGAAAATATTGGTGCAAGAAGGCTCTATACCATTATGGAGAAGCTCCTGGAGGAGATTTCCTTCGATGCTCCGGAGGCCCAAGGCAAGAAGATCGTCATCGATTCCGCGTATGTGAGGGATAAACTGAGGGATTTCATCGAGGACGAGGATTTGAGCCGATATATCCTGTGAAGAGGTGATACGGGCAGTAGGAGTAATTCTCCGTATACGGTCCGTATTATGATCCGGATGCCACGAATGGTAGGACATATGGAGGATACGATCAATAAGGCCAAAGTCCTCATCGAGGCATTGCCCTATATCCGTAGATTCTACGACAAGACCATCGTCATCAAGTATGGCGGAAATGCCATGATAGACGAGGACTTGAAAAAGGGCTTTGCGTTGGACGTCGTTTTGATGAGATACATAGGCCTCAATCCGGTCATAGTCCATGGCGGGGGCCCACAAATAGGGAAGGTATTGGCCCAGATGGGAAAGAAGACGGAGTTTGTCGAGGGTATGAGGGTTACGGACGGTGAGACCATGGATGTGGTGGAGATGGTCCTGGTTGGAAAGGTGAACAAGGAGATCGTTGGTTTAATCAATCGTCACGGTGGGAGAGCGGTGGGACTCAGTGGAAAGGATGGTCAACTCATCCTTGCAAAGAAGATGAACGTCTACAGGAGAAGGGGAGATGGGAGGTCCCCCGAAGCGATCGATATCGGCATGGTAGGCGAGGTGGACTCCGTCGACCCATCGGTCATCTTGGCCATGGAGGAGAAACATTTCATTCCGGTTATCGCCCCCGTAGGGGTGGGGGAGGGAGGGGAGACCTACAATATCAACGCCGATTTGGTTGCTGGAAAGATTGCCTCCGCCATCAAGGCCGAGAAACTGATCCTCTTGACGGACGTTCCGGGAATATTGGACGAAGGGGATCAATTGATTCGGAGCCTCGATGTCGGCAGGGCAGGAGAGCTCCTTGACAAGGGGGTGATTATCGGGGGGATGATTCCAAAGGTTCAGTGTTGTTTGGATGCCCTCCAAGAAGGCGTAATCAAAACCCATATCATTGATGGGCGGGTTGAGCATACCCTGCTTCTGGAGATTTTCACCGACGAAGGAATAGGAACCCAGATATACAGCGGGAAAAGGGCCTGAGAGAAGATGAGGTGAGGAAAAATGGGATAATGCCTGTAGGGTTCATTCCTTCTCTTTTTGCCGATTTATACCATCATGGAGGGATCAGTTCAATGACGGATACGAAGGCTCTCATAGCCGATTCTCAGAGGTATATCGCAAATACGTATTCTCGATTTCCCCTCGTATTGGTCAGGGGCCAAGGGTGTAAAGTCTGGAGTACCGATGGAACGGAGTATCTCGATTTCGTGGCTGGTTTGGCCGTATGTAATCTCGGGCATTGCCACCCAAAAGTGGTTCAGGCTATTCATGATCAATCCCGGAAGTTGATCCATGTCTCCAACTTTTATCACATCGAGCCCCAAATTGAGCTGGCCAAACTGCTGTGCGAGAACTCCTTTGCCGATAGGGTCTTCTTCTGCAATAGCGGAGCAGAGGCAAATGAGGCCGCCATGAAATTGGCGAAGAAGTACGCAAAGGATACCGGCCGAGCGGAAAGATTCGAAATCATTACCATGGAAAGGTCTTTTCACGGGAGAACCATGGCCACCATTAGCGCGACGGGACAGGATAAATTTCGAAAGGGATTCGATCCCCTGCTTCCCGGTTTCACATACGTCCCCTTTAACGATATGGAGGCGGTTCTTCGAGCAGTAACTCCCCATACGTGCGCCATCATGGTGGAGCCCATCCAGGGCGAGGGTGGGGTGAATTGTCCTTCCGATGGCTATTTAAAGGACCTTCGCGAGCTTTGCCGCGAGAGGGGGATCATCTTGATCTTCGACGAGGTCCAGGTTGGCATGGGCAGGACGGGAAGGCTCTTTGCCCATGAGCACGAGGGAGTATATCCGGATATCATGACCTTGGCCAAGTCCCTGGCTGGAGGTGTTCCCATAGGGGCGATGTTGGCTACCGAGGAGGCGGCCAAGAGCTTCACCCCCGGGACCCACGCATCGACATTCGGGGGAAATCCCTTGGCTACGGCAGCGGGACTGGCGGCCCTATCGGCTTTGTTGGAGGATGACCTCCTGGAGAACTGCACAAAGGTGGGGGACCATTTATTTAACCGACTCATGGATTTGAAGGGGAAGTATCCCTTCATTAACGAGGTGAGGGGTAAGGGCTTGATCATCGGTATGGAGCTGGGTTTTGAGGGGAGCCAGATCGTGACCCGGTGCATGGAGGAGGGATTCCTCATCAACTGTACTATGGGCAATATCCTTAGGTTCTTGCCACCTTTGATCATAACCTCTGAGGAAGTGGATCAACTCATCGGAACCTTGGAGGGGATTCTCGGAGAATGCGGGAAAGGGGTCGAGTCGTGAAGAGGGATTTGGTCAGCATCTTCTCCCTGAACCCCGATGAAATCGATCATTTGATGGAGAGTGCCGCCCTCTTGAAGGCAAAACAGAAGGAGGGTGTTTCGTATACACCCCTTAAGGGAAAAACCCTCGGCCTGATTTTCGAGAAAGCTTCCACTCGCACTCGGGTCTCCTTCGAGGTGGGGATGTACCAGTTGGGGGGGCACGCCCTATTCCTGGATTTTAAGGATATGCAACTGAGTCGTGGGGAAACCGTCTCGGATACAGCACGGGTCTTTTCCCGATACGTGGATGGGATCATGGCACGGACGTTCTCCCACGGGACCATAGAGGAGTTGGCCAGGTATGCAACCATTCCCGTCATAAATGGGCTCAGCGATCTGCTCCACCCCTGCCAGATTCTCTCCGATATCTTCACCATCATGGAGAAGATGGGTGGGTACCGGGGGCTGAAGGTGGCCTACGTGGGGGACGGGAACAACGTGGCTAACTCCTGGATCAATTGTGCCGCCAGGTTGGATTTCCATCTCTCCCTGGCTTGTCCAGAGGGGTATGGGCCAGACCCAACGCTCCTTGAACGGGCGAGAAGGGAATCGAGGAGGGAGATTCACCTCGTCAATGATCCCTACGAGGCTGTTTCTGGGGCAGATGTTATTTACACAGATGTGTGGGCGAGCATGGGGAAGGAGGATGAACACGCCGAACGCCTCCGGAATTTCAGGGATTATCAGGTTAACTCCCGTTTAGTTAAGGCGGCCAAAACTGGGGTCAGGGTTATGCACTGTCTGCCCGCTCATCGGGGTGAGGAGATAGCCGATGATGTGATGGACGGAAGCCACTGCATCGTCTGGGATCAGGCGGAGAATCGGCTTCACGTCCAGAAGGCCATATTGGTGTGGTTGATGGGGTAAATCAATCTCAAGCTAGTGTGGTGTCTCAGTAATAATTTGCATAATTTACACAATCGCACAGCGTCCAGAAATACAAGGTTTTAAATCCGAAATTCGAATTTCGTGCTTCGAATTTTAGGTTTTGACATCTCAATACGTACGATCAGTTTTGGCGTGATTTTTATAGATTACTTTTGGGACGTCATACTAGACCTATCAGTGGAACGACTCGGTGGAAATAAACGGCAAAAGGAGACGATGAGCGATATGGAGGTACTATGGCATCTCGTATAAACAAGATCGTTTTGGCATATTCCGGGGGATTAGATACATCGGTCATCTTGAAATGGCTGGGGAATGAGTATGGCTGTGAAGTCATTGCCTTCGTTGCGGACTTGGGTCAAGGGGATGAACTGGAAGCGGTGGAGTCCAAGGCCCTGGCAACGGGGGCGAGCAGGGTCTATATCGAGGATGTAAAGGAGGAGTTCGTAAGGGACTTCATCTTCACGGCTTTGAGGGCCAATGCCATCTATGAAGGCGGATATCTCCTGGGGACATCCATCGCAAGGCCTCTCATAGCCAAGAAACAGATGGAGGTCGCCGAAAGGGAAGGGGCCGAAGCCGTTTCGCATGGGGCGACGGGAAAGGGAAATGATCAGGTGAGGTTCGAGCTAACCTATATGGCCTTGAATCCCACTATCACCATCATCGCCCCCTGGAGACTGTGGAATCTCAGTTCTCGTAAGGATCTCATCAGCTATGCCCAGGAGAAGGGGATTCCGGTTCCGGTTACCGAGGAAAAACCGTACAGCGTTGATCGAAACCTCTTTCATGTCAGTTTCGAAGCTGGAATCCTGGAAGATCCATGGTTAGAACCGAGGGAGGAGATGTTCCTTATGACCGCTTCACCGGAGCGGGCCCCCGACAGACCGGCGTATATCGAGATCGATTTCGAAGACGGCATTCCAAAGGGGATTGATGGGAATGTTCACTCTCCTGCAAACCTGTTAGCGGCGGCCAACAAAATCGGGGGGGAAAATGGCATCGGCCGTGTGGACATGGTTGAGAATCGTTACGTGGGGATGAAATCGAGGGGGGTATA
>DAOVGJ010000171.1 GCA_030672465.1 Pseudomonadota bacterium
CCTGAGCAAAGCCGAAGGGCTGCGTTCCGCTTCATCCTTCGTCATTGCAGCGTACTTCTATGTACGCCTCATTCCTCAGGATTTGCGCGCCTTGCATCTGGATCTTTTTTCTTTGCCGTCTGATTTAGACTTTTTACGAGAACATCATTGTTTAGAATTTAGAGATTAGTATTTGGAATTTGTCTGTATCCCTTCCCATACAAAAATATTTATGTTGGTCCCCGGTTCTATTCGCCCTCGCCTAGTATATGACGCTCATCGATATCGGTGTTCTCCAGAAAATCAGAAAACTCCCAACAACAAAAGCCTTGAATGATCCCGGCATTTCATATATATATTTCAGTGGTTCCTTTCCATTCAGCTGGTTGGGGGTGCGATGATGAATACTTGGATGAAAGTGACGAAGGCAAGATCTTACCCAAAGGGTTGCTGGCATGTCGCATTGGCCGGAACCTTGGTGCTGGCGATGGTGATTGGATGTGCCCGAACCCCTGAGGCTGAAAAAAGTGAAATGATTCCAACCCCCGCTGCTACGTATCGTTTCGAAGATGTCCCCATCCCCCGTTCCCTCGCGATTGAGAAAAAGGAATCGTTCATCTACGAATCGGAGGCGATTAAGACGGGCATTTTGGTCTACGGGGGAAAGGCAAAGGTGGGGGAGCTGGCCCATTTCTTTAAGGAAAATATGGTCACTCATGGCTGGAAATTAGTCAGCAATTTTGAGAGGGAGGATGCCCTACTGACCTTTAGCAAACCAGGATGGGGTTGTGTGATCACTATTCTGCCTACTGGCATGAAGAGGGCGAAAGTGGAGGTGAGGGTAGGGCCAATTGAATCCCAATAAACGCCATACATTTTTTCTCCTGTGATCCCTCCCTTTTTTCCCGTTTATGGAAAGAATGGAATCCGCATAGGAAGAACCGGGCAATGAGGTAAGAGGAGACGTGTCCCTTCGTTCTATCGACCTGCTCTCCCCAGCGAAAGTGAACTTGAGGCTTGAGGTCCTCAGGAGGCGCGCCGATGGATATCATGAGATTAGGACAATATTGCAGAGGATCAGCCTATCCGATAAGTTGAGGATATCGTTAAAGGGAGCGGAGGGGATATCGGTCATCGCAGATTCACCTCGCCTCCCGGTTGACGAGGGAAACCTCGCCTTTCGAGCGGCCTCGTGCCTCTTAGAGGAGGCGAAGGCCAGAGTTGGGATTGAGCTCACTATCCAGAAGGAGATTCCCATCTCATCGGGTCTCGGCGGTGGAAGTAGCAATGCGGCGAGCACTTTAATGGGGTTGAACAGGATCTTGAAACTCAACTTCTCCAAAGAGCGGCTCATGGAGATAGGGGCTCGGATCGGCGCTGATATCCCCTTTTTCATTCTTGAGAAGACGGCACTGGCTACCGGTATTGGGGAAAAGCTTAAACCCGTGGAAATCCGCCCCTCTATCTGGTTCGTATTGGTCAATCCCGGCTGGGAGGTATCCACCAGATGGGCTTATAAGGGATTAAATTTTAAGTTGACAAAAAGGCCTATCCATATTAAACTTCCCTCATTTTTTAATGATATCGAGCAAGTGGCCCGTATCCTCCATAATGACTTGGAGAGCGTCACCATTGCGGCATATCCTGAAATCGAGGGGATTAAAGCGGAGCTGCTTTACCACGGTGCTGTGGGCTCATTGATGACGGGAAGTGGCCCAACGATTTTCGGGATTTTCGACCATAAGAGGAGATCTGAAAGCGCTTATCGAAAATTGAATGTCAAATACGGGGAAAGGGGGTGGACAGTTTATCTGGCCAAATCCATTTGATATTCCAGCGCAAGGGGGCGAACATGGAAGTTACAGAGGTGAGGGTTTTTCCGGTTGATGAAGAGAAGCTAAAGGCATATGTTACGATTACCATCGACAATTGCTTCGTGATAAGGGATTTGAAGGTGATCAAGGGAAATAACGGGTTATTTGTCGCAATGCCGAGCAAGAAGAGAAAGGATGGTACATTCAGGGATACAGCTCACCCCTTGAATAACGAAACGAGGGAGATGATTGAATCCAAGGTTCTCGCGGAGTACGAAAGGGAGATCGGAAGAATGGAGTGATTCCATCGGCAGAATACCCTTTTAACGTTTCGCGATCGGTTCATCCGCGATAGTCGTATTGGTAAGGGGGCCTTATCCTTATGGAGTTTAATACGAAAGGAGAATTTGGCACTTTCAAAAAATTGCGCGTATTTACGGGGAATTCCAATGTCCCCCTCACCCAAATGATCTGTGAACACCTCGGCATTCCCTTGGGAGAGGCTCAGGTTAAGAAATTCAGCGATGGAGAGATTAACGCGGAGATCGACGAAAGCGTTAGGGGAATGGACGTCTTCGTTGTTCAATCCACCTGTCCCCCCGTGAACGACCACTTAATGGAGCTCTTGATCCTCATCGACGCCTTGAAAAGGGCTTCGGCCGCGAGGATTAATGCGGTTATTCCCTATTACGGCTATGCTAGACAGGATAAGAAGGTTCTCCCCAGGGCTCCCATCAGCGCCAAATTGGTTGCCGACCTCATTACCACGGCGGGGGCATCGCGAATTCTGACGATAGAGCTCCACGCCAGTCAAATCCAAGGCTTCTTCAACATACCCGTGGACCACCTCTATGCCTCTCCTATTCTATCGGAATACCTGAGGGAGCGATTTCAACGCGATCTGGTGATCGTATCCCCCGATGCGGGAGGGGTAGAGAGGGCTCGGGCCTTTGCCAAGAGGTTGAACGTCGCCCTGGCGATTATCGATAAGCGGCGGGAAATGCCCAATGTAGCGAAGGCAATGCACATTATTGGTGATATAAGGGGGAAGGATTCGATTCTCCTCGATGATATGGTGGATACCGCGGGAACGCTATCCAGTGCGGCCCTTGCCCTGAAGGAAGAAGGAGCCGAAAATGTTTACGCCTATTGTACCCACCCAATCCTTTCTGGACGGGCGATAGATAGGCTGATGGAATCACCTCTGCGAGAGGTCATCGTTACCGACACCATCCCCTTGAAGGGCGAATCGGCTTCCTGCAAGAAATTGAAGGTCTTAACGGTGGCCCCCTTATTGGCGGAGGCCATTAAGCGGATTCATCTGGATGAATCGGTGAGCTCGCTTTTCGTATAGGAATCTAAAGGAGGAAGGGATGCCCAGACCGAAATTGTTGGCCAAAATACGAACTCAATTGGGGAAGGAGGCGTCAAGGAAGCTACGCCATAAGGGGCTGATACCAGCCATCTGTTATGGTCCCAAGATGGATTCGATCCCCCTCAGCTTAGATACCAAGGAGTTGATGAAAACCGTCCACATGGGAGACAACGTGCTCATCGATCTGATGATTCAAGACGGAAAGAAGGCGGCTCAGAAGGTGGTAGTGGTGAGGGATTTGCAGATCGATCCCATCAAGGATCAATACATCCACGCCGATCTGTTCGAAGTAGTGATGGATGAGGAGATCAGCGTGGAGGTATCCATTGTCCTTGTGGGGAAACCCGAAGGGGTTAAGATGGGGGGAGTCCTCGAGCAGATAACGAGGGAGGTTACGGTGGAGTGTCTTCCCGGGGATATTCCACAAAGCATAGAGGTAGATGTCTCTCACCTGGACATAGGGGAGACAATTCATATCGCAGATATCGGGCTGGGTAAGGGAAAGGCCCTGGTCGATCCCACTACCACCATTGTAACCGTTGTACCACCTACGGTAGAGAAGGTGGTCGTTGAAGAGGAGCTGGAGGAAGAGGTAGCTGAAGTGGAGGAGGTTGAGGAAGAGGGAGAGGTAGAGGGGGAGCGGGAAGGTAAAGAATAGCAGGTTTCTTGGTGAATTTAATTGTTGGTTTGGGAAACCCAGGAAGGAGATATCGGTACACCCGACATAATACGGGTTTTTTGGTCATCGATGAATTGGCAAGGAGAAATGGAATCGCGCTGGAGGAGAGGAGATATAAAACCCGTTTCGGCAGAGGGCTGATCAAGGAGCACGAGGCCATTTTGGCCAAACCATTGACCTTCATGAACCTAAGCGGATTGGCGGTGGGCCGTATCATGGAGGTCTTCAATTTAGGTAAGAAGGATTTGATCGTGATCCAGGATGATATGGATATCGATTTCGGACGGATAAAGATCAGGCAAGGCGGCGGCCACGGGGGTCATAAGGGGATAGAGTCAATCCGGGACCTCTTGGGAGCTTCGGGATTTGCCCGGATCAAGGTCGGAATTGGAAGACCCAAGGGGTATAATGATCTCAGCGATTACGTCTTGGAACCTTTTAGCGATGATGAGCGGATTCTCCTGAGGGGAATCATCGGCCGCGCAACCGAGTCGGTAGAGACGCTTCTCTGTGAAGGGGTACAGATAGCCATGGCCCGATTTAATTAGCCCTTTTTTGTGAAAAAATGAACAGCAAGGAGGATTAGTATGGATCCGATGTTTATCGCCATCATCTCGGGAATCTTGGGGTTGATCTTCGCGCTCTTTCTCGTTCTCTATGTGTTGAAGAACGATGAGGGATCGGACAAGATGCGGGAGATTTCCGCTGCCATCCAAGAAGGTGCAATGGCCTTTTTGGGGCAGGAGTATCGAATCCTGGTCCTTTTTGTGGTGGTTGTGGCCATAATCTTGGGTTTCATTCCCATCCTGGGCTGGCTGGTTTCCCTTTCCTTCGTCTTCGGAGCTGTCTGCTCGGCCCTTGCGGGGTACATCGGGATGAACATAGCCGTCCGTTCCAACGCTCGCACGGCCGCTGCCGCCCAGAAGAGCCTTAACCATGGGCTCCGGGTCTCCTTCCGAAGTGGAGGCGTGATGGGGATGTGTGTGGTCAGCATCGGTATCCTCGGCCTCAGTGCCCTTTACTTCCTCTTCGGAAATCGACCGGATTTTATGACCATCCTGCCAGGTTTTGGGTTCGGGGCCTCCTCAGTTGCTATCTTCGCCAGGGTGGGGGGAGGTATTTATACCAAGGCGGCCGATATGGGGGCGGACTTAGTGGGAAAGGTGGAGAAGGGAATCCCAGAGGATGACCCGAGAAATGCCGCCGTTATAGCTGATTTCGTTGGGGATAATGTGGGGGATGTGGCCGGAATGGGAGCTGATCTCTTCGAATCCTATGTCGACTCCATCATTGCAACCATCACCCTGGCCATGATTGCCATGCTGCCCAGCATCAAAGGCGGCATGCCGTTAGTTCCCGATGAGAAAGCGGCATGGTATCTTCCAATGCTGGTGGCTTCGGGGGGAATCGTCGCATCCATCATCGGGGCCTTCCTGGTCCGAGTGGGGGATAAGCCGGAAATGGAAGCCCTGCTTACGGCGCTTCGTCGTGGCACGTTTTCGGCCTCCATCCTCACCGCCATCTTCGCATACCTGGCTGTCTATTTTCTCAAGGCCGATCTGGGAATCTTCTATGCCATTCTCGCCGGATTGGTTACCGGAGTCCTCATTGGGGAGAGCACCAACTACTATACCTCCTATGCCTATTCCCCAACTCGAAGTGTATCAGAGGCCTCATTAACGGGGGCGGGGACCACGGTGGTGAGGGGATTTGCCAACGGCCTTATGAGTACGTTCGCCCCCATTATTCTGGTGGCTATCGCCATCATCGTGGCCCACCATTTTGCCGATGTTTACGGTGTGGCCATTGCTGGCATTGGAATGCTTTCCACGTTGGGAATTACCCTTGCCACCGATGCCTATGGACCGGTGGCAGACAACTCAGGGGGGATCGTTGAAATGTCGGGGCTTCCGGCGGAGATCAGGGAGCGAACCGATGCCCTCGATTCGCTGGGAAATACGACGGCGGCAACGGGCAAAGGGTTTGCCATCGGCGCAGCGGCACTGACAGCCCTTGCCTTAATGTTATCCTATGCCAATGCCGCGGGAATCAAGGTGTCCGAGATCAGCCTTTTGGATCCAAGGGTACTCGTGGGGCTTTTCATCGGGGCCATGCTACCCGCCATTTTCTGCGCCATGACGCTGACGGCGGTCGGCCGGACTTCCTTTTCCATCATCAACGAGGTTCGCCGGCAATTCAGCGAAATTGCTGGGTTGATGGAGGGGAAGGCCAAGCCCGAATACACGAAGTGTGTTGATATCTGTACCAAGGCAGCCCTCAAGGAGATGTTGGCCCCGGGATTGATGACCGTGGTTGCCCCTATTATCATCGGGTTGATCCTCGGCCCTCTGGCCCTTGGTGGTTTTCTGGTGGGCGCCATCGCGAGTGGGTTCATCCTGGCTATCACCATGGCAAATGCAGGGGGGTCTTGGGACAATGCAAAGAAGTGGATAGAGAAGGGAAATTTCGGGGGGAAGGGGTCCGAGGCTCACAAGGCAGGGGTTGTGGGCGATACCGTTGGAGATCCAATGAAGGATACCTCGGGGCCATCCCTGAATATCATGATTAAACTCATGTCCATCATTGCGCTGGTATTCGCGCCGGTCTTAGGGAAATTTCCCGGGCTGTTGTGATGTCGGTGGGCTTACTCGCCCCGTTCGATCTCCATGAACAGTTTCCCGTTGTTAAAGATCCTCACCCCACCAGTGGATTCGGAGATGACGAGGGCGAGGGCCTGAGTGACGTTGGTAATTCCCGCCGCTGCCAGATGGCGGCTGCCCAG
>DAOVGJ010000187.1 GCA_030672465.1 Pseudomonadota bacterium
TGCCGGAATTCGGGTCATCCTTTCATTGATGAATGAACTCAAGAGGAGAGGCGGCGGTCTGGTACTCCTCAATTTGCAGGAAACAGCGAAAAAGGTACTCAGGACCTCTAAGACTCTTGATCTGTTTTGCCACACAGATGAACCAAAGGAAGCCGTTCGACTATTAGAAGGGGAAAAGGGCTCCCCATCGAAATAGTCAGAGGATATCTCATTCTTGCATCTCCATCATCTCCTTATATCCCATCTTGCCTAAACAATGGCCCTTAATCACTCCAAATTTTGTCCCCCTCCGAGGAGGGAGAATTAGTCTCAGAGAGTGATCACCCCTAACGCATTCGCTCCCTCCGTGAGATATCAGCTGGGCCTAGTTGGCTGGGCGAGAAATGTGCAGATCAACGAGAATAGGGAGAAGCTCAGGAAGGAAAGGAGCGGGAAGAGGAATGGTCCAAGAGGCTTGTGAATAAATAGGCTGAAAAGAGCATAGATCTGGCGTTCACCACGAACTCGCAAAACTCCCGGGATATTCCTGTTGATTTAAAAAGGAGGATGGCTTATCATTGGCCCCAAGGAAAGACGCCCTGAGGGGGAGTTTATGGAAGAGCATAAGAAGATATATCGGACTATCATGGAGGATCACTTTCCAGATGATATGACCATCCAGTTCGACAAACACCGACTTATCTATCGAAAGAGGGCCTGGAAACTCCCCGATTCCGCATCACAACAAATCATCGAAAAAGGGCTACGGTACGGGGAAAACCCGGGGCAAGAGGCGGCGCTCTACGAGTTGGTCAATGGGAACTTGGTCTTGGGGGATTGTCACTTTATCGAGCCGGGTTTTGGATTGGTCAGCCACATTACGGATGAGGACATGATCCAGTTTGGAAAGCATCCGGGAAAGATCAACTTAACCGACGTGGATAATGGACTCAATATATTGAAATTCTTGATGAAAAAACCCGCCGTTGCCATTATGAAACATAACAACCCCTGCGGTGTTGCATACGGGGAATCTATTTCAGAGGCTTACGAGCGGTCCGATATGGCTGACCGAATCGCTGCCTTTGGGGGTTGTGCGGCCTTTAACCGACCCATCGATAAAACCACGGCGGAAATGATCAATCAGAACTACCTCGAGGTGGTCGTTGCTCCGGAGTATGGGGAGGGGACCGTGGAGATATTGGCCAAGCGGTCAAATTTGAGGATCATTCGCATTCGAAAGATCGATCGATTGGAGCAGTATCGGAGCCTCCGGTTCGTGGATTTCAAATCCCTCATGGACGGTGGGATCATCGTCCAGCAATCGCCTGTCAACGCCATCACCACGAAAGATGATCTAAAGCTTGCGACAGCCTCCCATAAGGGAAAACAGTATACCATTTCCCGAATGCCAACGGAGGAGGAGTATGAGGATATGATCTTCGGCTGGGCGGTTGAGCAGGGAGTCAGCTCCAACTCGGTTATCTACGTCAAAGATGGGGTGACCACCGGCATTGGAACGGGGGAGCAGGATCGGGTCGGAGTCGCTGAGATCGCCATCTTTAAGGCCTATACCAAGTATGCCGATGCCCTTTGCTTCAGAACATACGGGGTCCCTTATAAGATATTGGAAAGGGAAATCCAAGGGGGGAGAAGAGATCCCTCTCAAAAGGAGGACATCGATGATCAGGTAACCAGGGAAAAGGGAGGGCTGATGGGCTCCATTATGGTGTCCGATGCCTTCTTTCCCTTTCGAGATGGTGTCGACGTGGCTATAAAAGAAGGAATCACCGGCATCATTCAGCCCGGCGGTTCCGAACGCGACTTCGAATCCGTTGAGGCGTGCAATGAGGCCGTTCCTCCGGTTACCATGGTTTTTACAGGGCAGAGGGCTTTTCGGCATTGAGGGGGAATCTTTGCAAAGCGAACACCATTGTCCCTTCGCTCTATGCTTCGGGGTCTGTTACCCCTCAGCAGGACAAGGTTGAGAGGTTGGAGGTTGAGGGAAAACCAGGGGCTGGCCTTCCCCTTCCGTTCGGCTGAGCCCTTCGGACTGCCCTCGATGGGTACCCCACTTCTCGGGCAAATTTCGCTCATGGACAACGGTGTTCCCCTGAAACTAAGTGCTTCGATTCGCAATTACGGTGACGTATTTTGGCGACTTATTTCAAAAATATTGCTCACTCAGCACTAAGTCCTGAGTGAATAAGTTCGTCATCGAATTTATGAATCGAAGGACTAAGGAAGCTTCCCAAAAGGCATTGACCTTACAGTTCGATCGTTTATATATTATTAGTGACGGCTTCGTAAAAAGTCCATCTGCCGTTCGACATGCTCACGGCCCTGAGCAAAGCCGAAGGGCTGCGTTCCGCTTCATCCTTCGTCACTGCAGCGTACTTCTATGTACGCCTCATTCCTCAGGATTTGCGCGCCTTGCATCTGGATCTTT
>DAOVGJ010000055.1 GCA_030672465.1 Pseudomonadota bacterium
CCACGGGAAACCCGCAACAACCGATCTTGATAGGCATCTTCGCGGTCCGCCTTCCCGCATCCCCCTTCGGGACTGGCCGTATCAGAAGAGGCTCATCTGTTCCTCAGATACTTCCCCTTCTCCCTTATCCTCCGCGGAAAAGATGCTGATCTTTCCGTAACCCCGTCGTGGCCCGGAACGATGTGTACTTTCCCCTGCCTCATCCGAATGATTCCTTCGAGGACCCTCGGCGAGGTAAAGCGCTTCAGTTCTTCCGGCGACAGATCCAAGAGAACGGCGAACTCCGAACCTCCCGCCCCAATCAATCGTTCATATTCGCCTTCCACTGCCTTTGTCCCCACTCCAACGCCGAGGCTCCCCGCGATGATCTCTTCAAGGGTAATCAAGTGGATACAGGGGATGCTATTGCCGGGGATAAAACCCTCCGCCCGATCGGCCATTTCTTCTATCCGATGCATCACCCCTACGGTTAGCCTCTTCTTACAGACTGGACAGAGGTAGTCATTGGCTTTGGTCTGGAGAGGGGAAAAGACCACCCCGCAATTGCGATGACCATCGAAGTGGTACTTTCCCTCTTGGGGAAAGAATTCGATGGTGAAAAGAAATTTCCTGGGGTCCTTATCCCTGATAGCCCCAACGATCTCCCGATAATCCAAAGGACAATCGAAGACATTAGCCTCTCTGCCCAATCGACTCGGGGAATGGGCATCGGAGTTTGATATCAGCGTTATATTATCCAACATGGATAATCTCCAGTTCATCTCTGGGTCCGAGGAGAGGCCCGTCTCGATGGCGAAAATATGCTTGACCTCTTCCTCATAACATTCCTCCAGTGAATCAAACCCGGAATTGGCCCCAAAGACCGAGAACCAAGGGGTCCACGCATGGGCCGGAACCACCAAGCATTCACTGCTGATATCGAGGACGATCTTTACCAACTCCTTGGCCGGAAACCCAAATATGGGCCTCCCATCTGAGCCCAGCTTACCCAAACTCCTCAACTTATCGTTAATCCCTTCAACGGCCGATAAATTCGGCGCGAAGATGAGGGTGTGGACCTTTCTCACCTTTCCCCCCTGGGAAAAAATGTTGCTCACCTCCCCGGTGAGCATGAACTTGGTTTCCCGCTCTCCACGCTTGAGCACATAGATTCCCTCATCGAATGGCTCTAATTTCGACCTGATTTCCGCAAAATACGTGGGATGAGTGAAGTCACCTGTTCCCAGAAGGGTAATTCCCTTTTTCTTACCCCATATGGCCAGGCCCTCCAGCTCCATATCTCGGCTGGTTGCCCGGCTATACCTGGAATGGGTGTGAAGATCGGCTATGAACCTCATATCTACTCCTCCGGCGGCATTTCCTGACCCTCGATGAAGGTCAATCGCCTCATCGCCCTCAACTTTTCCGTGCGACCGATCTTGGCCGCCGATAGCGCCTGGCGAAGAACCTCGATGGATAGATCATAATTCCCCCTGTCCACCGGATACGGGTGTCCATCTTTTCCCCCATGGGCGAAGCTAAATTTTGCGGGGTCTCGAAAGCTTGGTTCGACGCCATAGATCAGTTCCGAGATGAGGGCGAGGGCTCGAATGGTCTTTGCACCAACCCCCTGAGTGGACAAGAGGGCCTCGAAGTCAACCGGCTGTTGTTCATGGGTCCTCTTCAAGACCTTCATCAGCCATCTCGCCCCCCGATCCCCAAGGACGACCCCATGTCCCCGTGGAAGTTCCAGGTTCCGAAGCCGCTGAATCTCCGAAGTGATCCGGTCGGGATGCTCCGAGGCGATCTGGGCCGTTGTTTGTCTGACCCCTTCACTTTCCCTGGCGACCATGTTGAGGACTTTGTCCCGGTGGTTGCAGCAGATTGCGGAGTGGGGTTCGCATACGAAACTATCCAACCCATGGCCCATCCAATGATATCGGCGGGCGTAGCCTGTATGTTCGTTCATTCCCTGCTGCACAACACACCATGATCCCCCCTGGGTAAAGAAAAAGGTATGGTGATAGAGCTGATAGCCATCTTGGAGGGCCGCGCTATCGACTTTGGCCGTCATCTTGCTTGCGTATATGAGACCCCGTGCCTCCATGGAAAACCGATGGCAAAAATCCTCGATCTCAATGGGCGTCTTCCTCGATACCCTTCCCTTCCCCCCGGCGATGAAGAGGCCTGAATCCCTTTCAATCCCCAGCAACCCTTCCTTGAGCGCTCCACAGAGGGTAGTGGTCAAGCCGCTACTGTGCCAATCGAATCCCAATACACAGCCGAAGGATTGAAACCAGAAGGGATCAGAGAGCCTCCTCAACACCTCCAAAGGGCCGAATTGATCGATGATCACCAGACTCATCTCCCGAGCCAGCTCCTTCATCCGATGAAAGAGCCAGGCCGGTGCCCTTCCATAATGGAGGGGAAGGTATGCTGTACCCATTCTCATCGTCTATCCCTGAAATCGGTGTTGCGGTGCTGCAGTCATGCGGTTAGGGCGGTTTACATTTTAATTCAACTGAGTGATAAATTCGCGCTCAGGGTTCTTTCTCTAAGTTTTTCAGAATTCTCGGAAAAATAAGCAATCATTATGGGACAGGCTACGCCCAACCCTTACCTTCCGCCATGATATCCCTTTATATCAGCAAATGGGCATTCCCAATCCTGACCCGCCTCAACCCCGCTTCCTCCGCAATCTCTTTACACCTCAGGGCCTGGGATCGGGAGGTAACTGGCAGGTCGACGAAATAGAATTGGGGGTGGAAGGCCAGGAGGGCGTAGGGGATCTCAGGGCTCACCGAGGCGATAAACCTGGAAATGGACCTTATCTCCTCGTCATCGATATATCCCGGGACCAGCAACGTGCTTGCGATCAAAAATGGGGGATCTGGCCTCTTGTTCACCCACCGGCCCAAATACTTGAAGTTCTTCATCGTCCTCTTATTGCTTACTCCGCATAGGGCGAAATGAACTGGTTCGCTCCATGCCTTGAGGTCAAACTTTATACATCCCCCCGATTCGAAAGCTATTTCGGCCATTCCCTTTAAAAGAGAAAGGTTCATTGAACCGTTGGTCTCCCAGCAGACCCTCAAAATTCGGCCCTGACACCGTCCCAAAGCGATCTGGGATGTCTTTAGGGAGTGGGGAAGTTGAGGGGTAGGGTCTCCCCCAAAAAAACAGATGCAGCTGGTTTGATCATCGGCGAATTGTGCCAATTTCCCTGCGCTGATCCTCTCCTGTTGGTGAATCCTCTGCCTGAAACTCCAATTCTGGCAGAATAGGCAGTCGAAGGAACAGGCCTGATAGAAGACGGCCAAATTCTTGTAACCGTACTCGGGGCCCCTGGTATAGGAAAAGCGCGGATATCCCGAGGCAGATCCTCCTGGACAGACCCAATCAGCCACACAGTTGGTCGGAAGGCTATCATAATACCATGTCAGGTTTCCCTCCTCCGATGTTACCCCATCCAGGACCCCTCCCCGATTTCTCCTCAATCCACAGTATCCCTGCTCCCCATCGGGAATCCGACACTCATTGGAACAAATCCTGCACGAGACCCCATTGGGGTCTTGGGGCGGTCTCAAGGGTAGATCAAAGGGGCTCCTTGCAGCTCTATGCGCCTCCTCGATATGTGGCAACACCTCATCGAAGTGGCCTCGAATACAATGGAGGCAAAGCTTCAGGGCCTCGGATATCTCGCCTGATTCCCTCTCGCAACGAAGACACGTCTGCTTCGCCCCCTTCATGCCGGGGAAAGTTCGCATTATGCCTTACTCAATCACCTTATAGACCACATCGTTTTCGCGAACGCGGTCCCCGACTTTGATCCCGATATCCGCACCAGGGTCTGCCTTCTCTACGTTCTGATTCTCGATCTGCATCGACCCCACCTCCTGGGTGAGATCCGTTGTGTGCCCTTTGATGTGGATGGTGTCTCCTACCTTCAAGCCCTCATCGGTAAGCTGAATCGCCGCAACACTGATGTTTCCAAAAAACTTGATTACCACGCCCACCTTCTTTTCTTCCATCGATCTTCCCCCTTTCTTTCTCCTCTTAATCTTAATCCCTCGGCCACTATACCACACATAAGGAATGAAGAAAAGCGCTTAACCCTTCAGTCTCGACGTTACCCGAACCCCTCCCTGAGGGAATAAGATCACGAGCCCAGGCATCACTCCAAGGGGTTAGTAATCCCCCCATACATCAATCCCCTCGCCCTCTCAAATACCTCTTCCGCCTCGATGAACTCAAGGCACCTCCGATGATTACACCGTTCCAACTCCTCTTCGGTGCAGGGGGAGCATCCAATGTGTTTCCTCACGATTACCACCCTTTCCCCCCGAGGGCCCCAGATTTCTGGGTCCGTGGGGCCAAACAACGCAATGGTCTGAATCCCAACGGCGGCAGCCAAATGGGTCATCCCGGAGTCGTTTCCGATGTAACATCGACACCGATCCAATAGTGAGGCAACGTAAATCAGAGGAAGATTCTCGGCCCAAATGGGATTCATGGACCGCATCCGTTCCAATTCGCTCCCCAAGTATTCCCTTTCGGCGGGACCGACAAAGAGAATCATATTGAGCCGTAATTCACCGGTAATCCTTGTGGCCAGATCTAAAAAGTTCTCAATGGGCCATAGCTTTTTTCGGCTTCCACTGCCCGGGTGGAGGGCGATCAGTCCATTTTCCACCCCGTCAAAGACACCTCTTTGCCTCAGCCACTCCTCGGCGAACCGCTTATCTTCCTCTAGAAGGAAGATCCTGGGAATTCTCCTTCCCCCAGGGATCCCCATTGACGAAAGGGAGGAGAGCATGTGGTCAATGACATGGACCCTCCTGCCTTCCGGAAAGGGGGAAATGGAAAGAACCTTCTTTACCCCGGTCTTCCGGAGATTAGTGGAGAAAATCCCCCCCCGATCCCCCATGAACAGAAAGGCTCGGTCAAAGCCGGCGAAATATCGGACAACCGCGCCGTCAAGGTCCCCATCTTCCAGGTAAAAGGATCCGAGCCCGACCTGTTCAATGGACCTCCCTTCATCCACATAGTACCGTCCTTTCACGAGCTGAAGGATTCTGGGATAGCCCATCAATTCGATCCGCGCCTCGCGGTAATACCGTCTAATGGACCCGAAAGCGGGGAGGCAGAGGATAAAATCCCCCACACCTCCTTGATGAATTATCAAGATCTGTGATGGCTTTATCCACTCCATGGCCCGGGTCTTCCACAAAAATGTGGAAAAGTCTGTTGATAACTCATCATAGTATTAATGTAAGTGTTCTAAAATTCATAAAATTTAGCATATTGCCTATAAATTAGTCATATCAAAAAATTAAATAATATCAAATAGTTAACTTTTCCCCAACGTTTTTGCCCCTCGTGATCGCTGGATGGCAAACCGCTGGCCTTCCGGGTCTCCCCATTCTCCCGGGAAAAAGGAGGTGGTGGGACGATATCACGTGCAATCCACTTCTCGAAGGTGGCTCGCCGCCACTTCAGGGGGAGTTGGGTTCACGAAAAACCCCGTAGCCCACTCGAAACCCTCCCCCAGGCCGATCCTCGGCCTGATCTCCATGTGCCAGTGATACTCCGACCTATGGTATTTTTCCTGTACGGGGGAACTATGGATGGCAAAACTATACGGCGGGTCTTTCAACAACCGTAGGAGCCGGTCGAAGACGGTTTCCATGAGCGAGGCCAGATCCCACATCTCCTCGTCCCCAATGGAGACGAAATCGGGTGAGTGTCTTCTTGGTATAATCCAGGTTTCAAAGGGATATCTCGAGGCAAACGGACAGAAAGAGAGAAAATGGGGGGTTTCAAGGATAACTCTTTTGCCTGAAGTAATCTCCTCCTTGATAATATCACAAAAGATACACCGTTCTTTTCTTCCAGAGTAATCCAAGGCTCCCCAAACCTCTTCATCAATTCTCCCGGGGATGACTGGCATAGCCAGCACGTGGGAATGGGGGTGCAAATAGAAGACACCGGGGTGATTCTTGAGGATTAAAATCTGTCTGAACCGTCTATCCCGAGCCAGGTCAGAGGATCTCTCCCTATAGGCCTTTAACACCCTCTGAATTTGATCCGGGCCCATCCTTCCCCAAGCCCCTCCGTGATCCGGTGTCTCAATGACGATCTCATGGGCTCCGATGGCATTCATCAAGTCATACATCCCCTCGGGCCTTCTATCCAATTCCCCCTCTATACGGAAAAAGGGGAATTTGTTGGGCACCACGCGCACCGTCCACTTCCCTTCTCCCCCTTCCTCGATGGCCAGGATCTGTTCAGGCGTTAGAGTCTCGTTTCCCGGGCAAAAGGGACATGGCTCGATGGGTTCGATTTCTCTATAGGGCTTTTTGAAGACCAGGTAGTCCTTGGGACCCTTAGTCTCGGCAGCCAAAATAACGACCCACCTTCGGGCCACGGGTTCTCTTCTCAATTCCGCCATAGATTAATAACCCAGGAACAGGAAAGACCTTATAAAGGGGAATCCACTGCCTTTCAAGCCAACATGTTACCGGTTCATTGGGGGAAAAGTCAAAAACCCTGCCCCATTACTGAAGGCACTGGAGACCCTCCTCCAATATATGCTAAAAAGGCGCCCCCCTCAGCGAGTTCCTGCCTTGAGATCTTCGAAAAGTTTCTCGATGTAGAGTTTACAGATGATCTTATTACGATTGAGACAGCCCCGGCTCCTTTCCTCGGGTTCATACCAGATACAACCGTTACATTCGGGCATCAATGGTCTCTCAAAGCTTATGACTTTCTTCTCCTTCGGTTTCTCCATTCAATACCCCCTTACGGCCGTTAACGATTTATAGGCGAATTGCCTTCCCCCCTCCTTTGAAACCTCCTCCGATCTCCAGATCAATCGCTTTTTGTAGAGGTTGAGCAATCTCGTCCCTGCGGTGTTCAGTCCGATCCCCCCCTCCCGGGCAAATTCCCTCAATGTAATACTCCCCCTCTCCATCACGGAAACCAGGGTTTTCCGCAAGTAATTATTGAGAAATCCGATAACTTGCCAGCCCCCGCCCTCCTGTAAATAGAGGACAGGCAACTTCTTCCTCTCCAGTGCCACCTCGATATTCTCCATCTGATTCGAGGAGAGTCCCTTCAAGACGATGAACTTGTCTCCATATTCTCCGCTCAAAAGCCTTGAGAGCAATTTCGCGATCACCTCATCAGCACATGAGTAATCGATCACCCCGATACCCGAAAAATCCAAAAAGGCAACCGTTGGATCCGCTTCAGCAATCAATTCCCGCTCCAGCCTTCCCCGGATAACCGTTCCCGTCTCCCGAGTAACGAGATTGATCGATCCATTGAGCAGCTCCTCCCTCATGAACATCTTCAGATCGTAAACCCTTCCCTTCATTCCACTCCCATGTAAAACCGGTTAAGATTTTCAACTGTTTCAATTGAACTTATTTTAATCAAAAAAAAGGCCTCTGTCAAGGAAAAAATCTCTGGAGTTTTCTGACTCTTATAGGAAGTATTTTTGGAGCCCACTGATTCCGTAATAAATGATATCTTTCATAAGAGAACACCCTTGTCCCTTCGCTTCAGTGCTTTCGAAGTGACCCTTTCGGGGTTCGCAAGCGGGGAATACCTACCCCTTCCAGCCTAGTTTGGGTGTTGCCGTTCTGCGGTATTGCAGTGGTGCGGTTTGAAGGATGAATTTACGCTTAGGGACAAGGGTATTCTCAAGAAACTCAGGGAACTCCATTAAAAATCTGAGACCGTTGAGTGGAAAAAGGAGGTCGTACCGGGTGGGGGCGATGGTTTATCCATCCATTTCAGGCAGGACCAGGCTAATCTGTGTCCCGGGGAAAAAGGCAACTCCGGAATGTCTCCTTAATCCCTTTTCCCAGGATGGGAGGAGGGAGAACTTGGCGGTACCCGATCGTATTGAAATCTTACCGTCCCATTTTTGTACGAATTTCCGTACCTCCGTGAGACCATGACCACGGCCAACCTCTTCGTATCTCGATGCCCCATGCAACAGGGCCTTTTCGATGGCCAGCAAATCAGACCACTTTTCCCCGTAGACCGATGAGAATCGATGGGACAGAGAGTTCTTTATTCCGATTCCCAGATCCATCACGGCGATCTTCACGACGTTCTTAGCGAGGCTCTTAGCATAAAAATATTTCTGGATCCCCACGTACCCGACGTTCTGGCTGTGCTCAAGTATGTTCTGACATACCTCTGATAACGCCACGATAAAATGATGGATGGCCCTCTCATCGTAGTGGAGATGGGCCTCTAAAACAGATCCGGCTCGGTCCCTAACTCGATCAACGATGAAATGGATGTCATCCGATTTCTCTATTCTGGTGATTTCCAAGAGGACATCTGAGGCGAAGCTTCTGTGATACTTTTCCGTAAAATCGAGATAAGGAGGGTTCAAGACAAATAGCCCCGAACGAAAGCGAAAAAAATCCATTCTTTCCAGATATTTCGGAACCTCCTCTGACCGGGGAACGCGCAAAATGACCTCTTTACCCAGTGATTTAAGGTAGTACCCAAGTTCCAGAATTCCCACCATCCCGTAGGGATCGATGAATGTGACATCCCCTAAATCGATACATATCCGATGAAATCCAGCCCATGCCCTCCGGCCGAACTGACCGAGAAAAAGCTCAAAGCCTTTTTCATCAACCGTTGGGGGAGCGGCCAAAACGAGATCCATATCCCCGTACCTCATGAATCTAAGGTCCCCCAAATTTGGAAACCGCAGTAAATACATTTGCCATGGGCGATGTCATTTCTCAGAACGATGAACCCACCCCCACGAATGAGGAGATTCCCACACACCCGTTATCCCTCGCCAACTGAATGATTTTCTCCGGTGAGAGATACCGGGTGCGTCCGTCTCCTTCCTCAGGCTTTACATGGGCGATATCCCAGTTCTGACAGCCAGGGCATTTGAAATTGCAGCCCAGGCTCCCCAGGGAAAGCCAGTGGCTGCCCGGATAGTAGTGGAAAAGGGGTTTTTTCTCAATGGGAGAGACCATTATCGTGGATACTTGTCCATAGATCAGGGAGTGGAGATGGCCTCCCCGATTCACCCTGGTCTCACAATACCCCCTTTGACCTTCCGATATAACACACCGGCGCTGGCACACATTGCACTGAGTCCTTTTGTTGGGAAGTCGATCATAGAGGATCGTTTCGAACGCCTCTTGCTCACTTCCCTGCATAAGTTCGAGGCGGACGGGACGGGAGACAAACATCTCACCCCTATTTAAACCGCTTTTCGCACTGTGGACAAAAGGAGGCCTTTTTAATATCCGTATCCAACAGGCTATTTGAGAAGTGCATAACGCACAGTGGATCGGAGCAATGTCCCAAACCATAGGTATGGCCCAATTCATGAACCGCTTCCTTGAGAGCCCGTTCCTTAAATCGGTCTATATCCTCGGATAAACCATAAAATTCCTGGCTCAATCGGCAAAGGGAGATAACCGCCACCCGGTTTTCCAGGTCGGCTTCCCCGAACACGAAATTCAAGGATGGAACATAAAGGTCATGGTTGGTCATCCCGAGAACCCGATCCCCTATTTCCCTCTGGACCTCCCTCAGTTTGAGAAGGATGGCCGATGAAAAATACTGTTTTCTCCTCTCGTTGTAAGCATAATCAGGGGAATTCAAGGGTTGCCCCATGCAAACCTCTTTTTCAAAGATCTTCCCTACGGATTCTTGCAAGCCCTCTAATATCCTGCCATCGACCTCTCCCACGGCAACGATGACGATCTTTCCGGCCACCTTCTTGCCCCACGTATCCCTTCTCCTGCGATGAAAACCCTTGATCAAAGCCATACCGCAACCCCACCATGATCCGCTATGAGATCCTATCGGCCTTCTCCGGTATGCGGTTCAATGGGTATCCACGGGCCAATTCCCCACTCCCTTTCGGAAGCAACTCACAATTTTACATCACACTATGAACATCCGCCCATTTCACTAGTGGATAAATTGAGAGGAGCCCTCTCCCGCTGGATAGGGCCCTTCACCTCTGGACAAGGGATCTTCCACAAATCTATCCCTACATCCCTTACAGAGGAGAAATGCTATCTCTTGATAGACATCCCTCTCCAGTTCATGGGGATCCATCATCTCAATCTCCCCCAACAATCGGTTCACCTCCTCCTCGATGTCCCCCTCGGGAAAGTTCAATACCCCATCGAAATCCGCATAAACCCGGATATCCACCACGTATTTTAAGCTTCCCTCTGGCAAACTCTTGCCGCAATTCACACAGTATTGTCCAGGCATCTCCTTACCACCTTTGGCAATTCCTGCCCGATCCCGTGGGCTTCGACCCCCTCCACCTGGGTTACTTTCCATCTGCCTCCCTCTTTGATGAAGCTCATCTTTACCCGATTCGAAAAATCCTCAGAACCCAGGAGATAGACCCTTTGTCCCCCATAGCTCACCTTCACCTTGAGCTCGAATGCCGCGGAAGCCGTCTCCTTATCGAGTAAGGTGACCCGAAGGTTCCCCAGATCAATTTCAAAGGCGTCGAACTCCTGGAATATTTGGGTTAACAGCCGTTTAACGCCCAGATACGTCAACCCGTAGTCGTCCTTGTAATGGAGGGAAACGTGCCGCAGGCATTTTCCCAGATCCTTGGCCTCGATGGCCTGAACTCCCTCCTTTACGCCCTTTCGTATTCTTGCTTCCTCCGAGATGAGAAGGGGTCTGACGAATATGAAGTAAATCAAAGGAACCATGGCCAAGGCGATGACGAAGCCCTTTCCCCTCATCCAATCCTTCCAGAAAAATGATCCCCCGAAGCCCTACGCTATCGCTTCCTTCCAAGCTTCCAAATCCTTCAAAGCCCTCTCCGCCAATCTCCTCCGTTTGAACCTACCCTTTAGCATCGGGCTCAGTGGGGGGAAGAGGCCGAAATTGACGTTCATGGGCTGAAAGTCCTTAAAGGAGCACCTCGTTATATAGGTTACCAGGGATCCCAAGCTCGTTGTTGGAGGTGGGACTACAGGATCCATTTCCCTCATCAACCGGTTGCCGTTCAATCCAGCCAAAAGTCCCATAGCTGCAGACTCAACATACCCCTCCACTCCTGTCAGCTGCCCCGCAAAGAATATGTTCGGCCGTTTCCTCATCTGAAGGGTATTCCTCAATATCTTGGGCGCATTGATAAATGTATTCCGATGTTGGCTCCCAAATCGAACGAACTCCGCCCTTTCCAGTCCCGGAGTCATCCTGAAAATTCGCTCCTGTTCCCGCCATCTCAATTTCGTTTGAAATCCCACCATGCTGTAAAGGGTATCCGAGAGGTTATCCTGCCTCAATTGGACTACGGCAAAGGGCTGTTGCCCCGTCTTGGGGTCGATTAGACCAACGGGTTTTAGTGGACCAAAAGCCAATGTGTCAGCGCCCCGTTCCGCCATATCCTCTATGGGCAAACATCCCTCGAAGGGAAGAGCCTTTTCAAAATCCCTCGTGGGAATCCTTTCAGCCTTCAGCAGCTCGTCGACAAAACGGTAATAATGCTCCTTGGCCATTGGACAGTTGATGTAGTCATCCCCCCCCTTTCCATATCTGGAGGCCCTAAAGGTAACCTTCATGTTTATGGATTCCCGGGTGACGATGGGGGAGATGGCGTCGTAAAAATAAAGGGATCGTGTTCCCGTCAGATTCATGATCTCCTCGGCGAGTCGATCAGATGTGAGTGGTCCCGTGGCGATGATGGTGGGAAGATGGAGGGGGATTCGGTCCAACTCCCTTCTGATCAGTTCAACGCTGCGCCTTTCCTCAAGGGCCCGGGTAATATAGCGGGAAAACGCCTCCCTATCCACGGCCAAAGATCCCCCCGCAGGCACCTTCGTGTCATCGGCTGCCTCCATAATGAGGGAACCGAGCCGCCTCATCTCCTCTTTTAGCAAGCCAACGGCGTTCTCCAGGGAATTGGACTTCAGCGAATTGCTACACACCAATTCCCCCAAATTGCCCGATCGATGAGCAGGCGAAAATCGGATCGGTTTCATCTCAAAGAGGGTCACCTTCGTTCCCCCGGATGAGGCTTGCCAAGCCGCCTCACAGCCAGCTAAGCCGCCACCGATGATAACGAGATGATCCTTTTTAAGCAGTTCCTCCATCCGAATTTCCCTTTATTATTCACATAATACGTCTAATAGAGACATTTTTCAACACAAAATCCTGTAGAACAATGAGGCTTGCAAAGCCTGGGAGAGGCCGGCATAAGTCCTTGACACAGGAGAAGATGCTCCAGTACCATAGGAGGTCGAATTTATCTGGAGTAGGCCTTTGAAACTGGAACTCATCTCCCCAGCCTCGGAGGAAAACGCCCGCGTTCCCAACCTTTCCCTGCCCCTTATTGCCTCCCTCACCCCCCCTGGGGTTAATATCTCCTTCACCGACGATCTCAT
>DAOVGJ010000164.1 GCA_030672465.1 Pseudomonadota bacterium
CGTCCCCCCCAACTCCCTTTTCGTTATGGGGGATAACCGAGATAATAGCCAAGACAGTCGGTATTGGGGGTTCGTCGATTTATCGGCAGTAAAGGGGAAGGCCTTTATCATCTACTTCTCCTATAATAAGAGGACCACAAATTTGCTGGACAAGGTAAGATGGAGTCGATTTGGAAAGTTACTCCAGTGAGGGCAAAGCGATAGATCTTAAGCTTCTCGCCCGTTTTTCGGCACTATTGACGACGGATTAGGCCCATGAGACTGTTGATTAAGGGCGGCCGAGTGGTTGATCCCGCCAATGGAGTAGATGAAATCCTGGATATCCTGGTCCAAGATGGCATCATCGCTGAGTTGAACAGCGGTATCGACGCCGAGGGAAAGGGGGCAAAAGTCATCGATGCTCAGGGGAAGACCGTTGTCCCAGGACTCGTCGATATGCACGTTCACCTTCGAGAACCGGGTTACGAGGAGAAGGAGACCATTGAGACGGGATGTTTGGCGGCTGTCGCAGGGGGGATTACCACCGTTGCCTGCATGGCCAACACCCTTCCCGTAAACGATAACGTTTCGGTTACCCGCTTTATCCTCCAAAGTGCAAGGGCAGTTGGGACCATCGATGTGCTTCCCGTTGGCGCCGTTTCAAAGGGGCTTAAGGGGGAGGAATTTGTCGAATTTGGCCCGATGAAGGAGGCTGGGGTAGTGGCCTTTTGCGATGATGGGAATCCGATAATGGATAGCGAGCTGATGGGCATGGCCCTTGAATCTTCAAGGAAATGGGGGCTTCCAATTCTATCCCACTGCGAGGATCTCAACCTCTCGAGGGGAGGGGTGATGAACGAGGGCGATCTCTCGAGGGAGTTGGGGCTGAAGGGAATTCCTCGTGCCGCGGAGGAGGTTATGGTGGCCAGGGATATCATATTGGCGGATCTGACCAAGGGGAAGCTTCACATCTGCCATGTCAGCACAGCCGGGTCGGTTGAGCTGATCCGTAGGGCCAAATTGAGACGCGTCCCGGTAACGGCCGAGACCGCCCCTCACTATTTTACCTTGACCGAAGAAGCCGTGAGGGATCACGGCACCAATGCCAAGATCAATCCGCCCCTCCGGACCCACCTTGACCTGAAGGCAATCAAGGAAGGTTTGAGGGATGGGACCATTGATGCCATCGCAACCGACCATGCGCCCCATGACGAAGCTTCAAAAGCAATGGACTTCTCCAGGGCACCCAGCGGAATCATCGGGCTGGAAACGGCGTTGCCCTTGACTTTACGATTGGTGGATGAAGGGGTGCTGTCCATGGATGGTGCCATTGCAAAACTTTCCACAAACCCCTCGAAGATCCTGGGCCTCAATAGGGGAGCCTTGTCCAAGGGTTCGCAGGCAGATGTCACTATTTTCGATGGGGAGCGGGAATTCGTTGTCCAAAAGGCCGCTTTCCGATCGAAATCTCGAAATACACCCTTTGATGGTTGGAAATTAAAGGGCGTTGTGGAATTGACCATTGCCGGGGGCAGAATCGTTTATCAGAGGAAGGATTAATTTGGTTTGGCGGGACGCCCTAAGGGCTTTTCGGGGATGGGCGGAGGAGGATTTTTCTGGCCACAGCGATATCCTTCCTTATTTGCCGGGCTAATGAATCGGGATTCTCGAAGGCCTTTTCATCCCTTATCCTTTCGAGGAAGATGAGCTGAATTTCTTCCCCGTAAATGTCCCGGGAGAAATTCAGGATATGAACCTCAACGGATAGGGGGTTTTGGCCGAAGGTGGGATTGTAACCCACATCGGCCACTCCTGGATAGGTTTTGTCTCCCATGATCACCTCAACGGCATACACCCCGGTCTTGGGGTAGAGGCCGTTCAGGATTTCCAGGTTTGCCGTGGGAAACCCCAGTTGTTTCCCCCTATCGGCTCCCCAAATCACTTTCCCTATGAGCAGGTAGTTCCTCCCCAGCAATTGCGCGGCCTCCGCCATTTTGCCATCTTGGATGAACTCCCGTATCTTCGAGCTGCTGACGGGAATTTCGTTCACCTTCATAGCCTCTATGACCTTCACCTCGAAGCCGAATTTTTCGCCCAACCGTATGAGCATCTCCACGTTGCCCTTGCGGTCTTTGCCGAAATAGTAGTTGTAGCCGACGAGGATTTTTTTTGCCCCTATCTCGTCCACCAAAATCTGCTTTACGAATGCCTCGGGCATGATGTTGGCGAGGCTGAGATCGA
Source organism: Pseudomonadota bacterium (assembly GCA_030672465.1). Taxonomy (GTDB): domain Bacteria; phylum Desulfobacterota; class BSN033; order WVXP01. The sequence continues at coordinate 2,221 of DAOVGJ010000164.1, forward strand.
ATGTGGCTACGATGAGCACATCGATGCCCGATCTTTCCATCAGCATCAATTTTTTCTTAAAGGGCGTGATGAGGGGCGGACACCTTTGAGGGGCTAAAATCTGGAGGGGGTGGGGATCGAAGGTGAATACAATAGCCTCCCCATCTATTTTCCGAGCTTCCTCTTTCAGCTCTTCGAAGATTCTTTGATGCCCCAGGTGCACGCCGTCGAAATTCCCCAGGGTGAGGACTGGGTTTCGGAATTTCCTCCGGATGTTTTCAATTCCAATGATAATGTCCATCGACTACCGGTAATTGAACTTAAGAAATGGATTCAATTGATTTTTCTTGACTTTTTTCGCGTCACAAATATATATTAAGTGTAATATTTTTACAATTTTTTCTCAAGAATCGCCGAAGTGGCGGAATTGGTAGACGCGCTAGGTTCAGGGTCTAGTGGGCGTAAGCCTGTGCGGGTTCGAGTCCCGCCTTCGGCACCAGGATAATCTCGAGGGGTTAGCTGATTTGGGCTGACCTCTTTTTTTTCAACAGGGACTTGGTCATGCTTGCCAAAGGGAATTCATAAGGAAGAAAATACCAAGAGAAAAAGGCCAGAGAATTAGGCAAGCCCGTTGATAAAATCAGAGTTCAAAAAAGATCTACGTCGAAGTAAAGGATGAGAATGATTAGTTAGAAGTCGATTGCCTATGGAATCTTACGGTAGGTACTTTTGTCTCTTCTCTTTATACGGGAGACAATCACCGTCATATCCTTATCAATAACTACGTAAATGACACGCCAGGATCCAACCCGAATTCTGTAATAATTTTCCCCCAATTTCTTAGCACCTCGTGGCCGCGGGTCGTCCTCTAATGCCAAAATGCGTTTGTCAATCCGTCTGAAATCAGGAGGGGGAAGGCTATCGAGGTCATGCTCCGCACGAGGTTCAAAAATAACCTTGTATTTATCGGTTTTGCCGGAGTTTCCGCCCTCTATATTCACGATAAGATCTGAATCCCTTTATGCCCACAGTTTGATATTTGAATTCTGTTGCACGTGCATCGAAGAAATCCTCGGCGTCTTCATCACGTTCTTCGCTTGGACTAAGTCTAAATTCCCCAGGAACTACTTCATCATGAGGTTTCCAATCTTGAAGCTTAGTAAAAGGAGTAGGCGATTCTATTGTTACTTCTGGATATAGATATGGCATAATTTTCCATTCAGGCCCAAACCATTGTTGGGTATCAGTTGTTTCTGTTTGCGGAGTCTTCATAACTTCCCTCCTTGCTAAGGTATTTCTTTACTCCCCGTGGATTTCCTTCCTTTGGACAATTCTCAGTCCATCGGTTCTAGTGATAGTCGCAACTTCTATCATTCCCCCTACTCCACGGACCGCGATAGCCAACTGTTGGGCGGACATGGTAGTACGTATGAGAAATATTGCAAGGTTAACACAATCCTGCAAAGGAAGCACTTGGTACGGTATCTGAAACTCTGTCTGTTTCCTGAGAGTGTCGACCAATTCGTTGACCTGCTTCTCATTCAACTCGAATCTGCGGCGAAGAATCTCAGGCACAATTGGATCGTAACCGTGAATTAGGCGGCTAACGGTTTGAAGTTGGCCTCCCCAAGTCATGCCAAAATCCTTATCTCCGGGATTTCTCTGTATGGGCTCGGGATGTCCAGGAATCTCCACAATGAAAACCTTTCCATAGGCCTCCTTAGGATCAAATCCGCCAATTAGGAAAGTCACCCCTGGTCCACTATAATCCTTCGGCATTTCTTCATTCCATCGTTGCAAAAAGAAACCGCTTAGTCTCTTCGAGAACTCAAGAACAGTAGGACGGTCCCCTGTTCCTAGGGAAACTTCAAACTCAGGTATATAGCTATGAGCTGTACGCAGACCAATCACCGCTGCCCCATAGGTAACCGCTCCAATATATTTGTTCTCATCGCCACTGAAAGTTAGGAGCTTTGTCGCATTGTCGAAGTTTACAACAAACCGGGGACCACCTTCATGCTGGGCTCCCAAAGTCACACGACTATCTGCAGCCAATACGATACCTTCTGATCCCTTTATTGCGACTCCTAATGACACCCCTCGTCCCTCGGTTAATTATGAGTTGGACACAACTATATTGTATCAAGCAATTTCTGTGCCCGTAAAGTACTAACGGAGAACCCTTTTATAGCAAAAGACAGATGGATTGTCAATGGAAAAGGCTCGCCTCCATACTAAGTAAATATGTTAACGATTGACATTTTTTGCCGCCAAGGTTAGATACTGGGGGATTCAGCCAACTTCTTGCTAACGTTTTGCTAACACTTGGTAGAAAATATCCCCCTGTTTTTACCGATTTCACCTTGTTTACTTTTATCCCATAATAATGATATCAGTAATCGATTTCGTTGTTTCTCTTTCTTTTTCGTGCCTGCGTGGAGGAGCAGGGATAGAATTGACTCCAAGGCACGGCAGAAGAGACTAT
>DAOVGJ010000135.1 GCA_030672465.1 Pseudomonadota bacterium
CAGGATCTGAGCAAATGCTCACTCCATTCGGCCCGAGCTCATGGCCGAGGGCAGCACTAAGTCCTGAGGGCTTCGACTGAGCTCAGCCGAAGTCTAAATATGTTCGTAATCGAACTTATGAACCGTAGGACTTAGCCTCCAAACTCAAACCTCCCTCCTCAACGACAGCCTCCCTAGTCCTCAGCGTATAAAAGTGAAAACGGCCCCCTCATCCCCGAATCCCCAGCCTCTGTCCCACCTCCTCTAAGCTCCTGATCACATCATCTCCTCTGCGGCTCCACGACCGATCGATATGCAATGCCTTGATTCCCAGGCCTTTGGGAACGAGGTAATCAAACTCCCAGTGATCCCCCACATGGACCATCTCCCGCGGGGTGATCCGGAGGAGTTGACAGATATGGCCGTAAAATTGTGCGGTTTTTTTGATTTGTCCGAAGTCGGAGGTGGCCGAAAAAATCCGTGAAAAATATCCCAGGAGTTCTGCCACCTCAACTTCGATATCGATGAATTCCCTCGCGGCATTGGAAATGATGATGACCCTGTAATGGGAAGAGAGGTTTTGGAGCACCTTTGAGACCTCCGGATAGGTCTTGATCTTGTGAGAGAATCGATTCAGCAACGATTTCCAATTGCCATTGAGCTGAAAAAAATTGAACCAATACTTGATATCGTACCACTGCAAGGATCCATCACCGACCTTGCGGTATTCTTTCCCCACAATCTCCTTGGCCTCATCAAGGGAAACTCCCCTCTTTTCGGCGAAGAGCTGTGGAATCCCCACACCCCATACCCATTCGCTGAATTCTGACTCCACCAGGGTTCCATCCAGGTCAAAGGAGATAACCTTAATGCCTTTCGGAGTCATTTTTCATCCTCATTCCCAACAAGAGGAGATCTCTGCTTACACACTCAGACCATCTCCAGCACGATGTCGTCGATGCTCTCCACCCTTTCTTGATCCAGGTCAACTATGGCTACCGTCCTGATGGGCATATAGGCATAAGAGGTAAAGATGGTCAAGCACCGCTTCTTAAACATGATGGGATTTGCGTTGGGCTGGTGGGATCGGATGAGTACCTTTCTTTCGAATTGATCCATGAGCCGGCAAAAGTAATCCCGCCCATACTGAGGGCGTCCCCAAAACCCACCCAGATCGTTTCCCGACCGGTCTTGGAAATCCCCCCACACGATCTGATCCCAATTCTCATCCCCGGTTTCGATGTTATTGATATCTTCGAGCTTTTCCAGGTCGGGCAAGGCTCCGTGGACCCCTATTACCCCGTTGGGGGTTGAAACGGCATAGGGGAGCTGAGCAAGGGTCTGACCATACCGTTCCCTCTCCCCCTCGGTGAGGCTTAGCCAAAAGTTGGCAGGGTAGAACTCCTTGATGATATATCCCTCGTGATTTCCCATAAGCATGATGACATCCCTGGGAAACTGTAACTTCATCGAGAGCAGGTAGTGGATATTCTCCCGGGAGGCCTCTCCTCGATCGACATAGTCACCTAAGAAAACCACCTTCTGATTATCAGAGAGATATCTCTCCAATACCAATTTGCTGGCTTCCACGTCGCCATGGGTATCCCCTACAAAGACAGCCTTACCGGAATTGGGCAGGTGGAGCAATTTCGGCTCTCCCCGGAAGACCTCTTCCGCCTGTTCTAATAAGGATTGTTCCTCCCTCTGCATAGCCTCCGTTCCAATGAAATCCCGTTCAACGTCCGGTAGCACTGTTTGGGACCCTAATTCGAGGCTATCACCTTCACGTGGAACCTTCTCCTCCGTGGCCCATCAAATTCGCAAAAATAGATCCCTTGCCACGTTCCCAAGAGCAATGTTCCCGACTCGATGAAAACCATTTCAGAGAACCCAACAATGCTTGCCTTTATGTGGGCGGCGGAGTTTCCCTCGATGTGTCTATACTGATCATCGAAGGGAATAACCTTATTTAATTCCATTACGATATCCTGATGGACGCTGGGATCGGCATTCTCGTTGATGGTTATAGCGGCAGTTGTATGCGGGATAAAGAGATAGCAAATCCCCTCTCGAGCCTTAGATTCATGAACAACATCTTGAACCTTGCCGGTAATATCAATGAACTCCGTCCGGGCCCCGGTTTGAATTTGGACCGTTTTAATCATAGCTTATTAACCTCGCCTTGCCCCTCTCATACCATAGCTAGCCCTTCATATCAAGGACCGCGCTCAATAAAAGGCTAAGCTGGCGAAGGTAACCGCCGACTTAGTCTCCGGGTTGTGACTTTGGGCATACTTCAAGAGCCTTCCCTCCTTGGCCCCATTGATATTCAACAAGACATAGATAGAAGGGAAACCGCAAATTCGACGACGGTCGCCCTCCTTCCGAATCGAATGATAAAAGCCCTCGGCATCCATTTTCTCAGCATAGGCCAACATTTCTAAATCCCTCGCCCTCGTCTCGCTCAACATGGAGGAGGCGGGTGTTCCATCACCAAACTGCAATCCAATATGGGACAAATCGGCGCTGGCTATCAGGCAGACCTTTCGATCAATAGACTGGACCACCTTTTTTAGGCCTTCTATGAACTCCTGGATATGGGGAATCTCCCGCGGGGAAATGGACCTCTCGATTGCCTCGTGAAATGACCGACACAATATGGGGACGATCTCTAAGGGCTTGCCTTGGTAGAGAAAGTGGAGAAAGATCAACTGAAATTCTATGGAATGTTCCCTTTTATGGACGATTTCATCCTCGAAGGGCTCCCAATGGCATTCATTGGATAATGCCTCGACGAAAGCCCTGTTGGTCTTGGCCGTCCCCAAGGGGGTCCTAAAATCCTTAAGGCTCAGACTGAAATAATTCTTCATCTCGCAATGAGCCGTCCCCAGGATGACGAATAGATCGGCATTGGACGCCTCCCTTACCTCTTTATGGGCAAAAGCATAACATGGGCCGCCCCTCTGAAAGTCGATATGGGGGGCGATAACTCCCTTGAGTGCCCCCGAGGGGCTTTCCATTCGCGGCTTACCGGGCCCATCGGGAGGGGAAAAATAGCTCTCGATCTGTCCCCTCAATGTAATGGCATCCGCATCGTAACTCGTTCCGGCAAAGGCGGCCTCCCTAAGGAGGGCCAGCCGAAAATCCCGTTTCTCGTTCTTAAGCGCTTCTCTAAAGGCGTCGCTATCAAGGAGCAACTGGGCGTCCAACTGTTCGATGATCTCCTCGATCTTCTCCCTGTATATCAGCTCCCCATACTTCCTCATATATTCCGCTTGAATGTCGAGGATAGAATGGTTCCCATCGAATAGGCTGACGATAAAGAAGAGGGAAGGCGGGAGGAATACTGCCCTTTGACTGACCCTTTGGAGGTCCTGAATACAGATCATTTGCTGCCCTTGGATGTGGGTGGGGAAGGCATTAACGTCCCTCAATTTAGGGTAGTCCATGACCTCTTAACATCTCCTCATGAAATCAACATCCCACTTCCCGAAGGAAATCAATAACGGGCGAAAAAACAAAAAAAACCCCTTTGGGTCGAACGGAATATCGCTTGTATTCGGAGGTACGGGAAATGAAAAGGGGTGTTAGTCCCCTACTTCGATTTTGGAGAACCTCTTCCCTTTTGTTTTCTCCCCGGCCTTCTTCAGAGTCTCAATACGGTCATCTATGAGGAATTTGATCCCCTCGAGGAATTCGATTCTGGCGTTATTCATATGGCCCCAGAATTCGGATTTCCTCCCTCCCATCTCCTTAAGCTTTGAGAAGAACAGGCAAAAGGGACATTCAAACCTCTCTTCCTTAGGATCTCCCTTCTCCTTCTTGGTTCCCCTCTTCATCATATTCACCTCCAAAGGTTACTACGAGGTTTTGCCCATCTAGCTTCGCCCCCAAAGGGGCGTAATGAGCTACCTTACGGGGGAGCAAGACGTTGCGCTTGAAACCTCCTATACGGACGAGGAGCTCGTTGTCGCTCTTGCTCAGCTCAACGTCTTCCTTGGTTATGAAAGGAAGTCTCATGTTGAGGATGTACTGACCTCCCCTTTTCATATACTTGTAGGGGTTTTCGGTCGAAAATCTGGTTGTCGGGTCCAGATTATCATAGAGCATCTTGGACAACTGGGCAAGGCTGTCCCCACCAACGATCTCATCGCCGAATAATCCTACCTTGAATAAAGGCACGGGAGAAAAATATTCCTTCACCAGATCGATATGCCTGCTCTGGGTCGCTTTCCAGCGATCGAAATGGACATCCGAAATCCCCTCAGGTAAAATCCGATTGATGATGATGGCGTCAACGCATAGTCCATAAAGGCAGAAATACATGAAAGCCCTCTGGGTCTCCTTAATGACGATCTTTTCGGGGTTTATCACCAGCCTAGCGGAGGTAATGCGAGGATTGGTCAGGAGATCCTCCACCCCTTGAAGCCTTTCGAAGAGATATCGAAGGGACTCGAAATAACTGTCATCGGGCAGGGGAACGGAATAGATCCGTTGAACCACAGGGCGCGCATATTTGGTGAATAACCGCTCCACCTTAAAAAGCTTCTTCATGTACCACTCAAGGGTCGTGGGAATACTGATAAATCGGAGGGACTCCCCTGTAGGAGCGCAATCCAAGATGACAACATCGAAGACCTTCTCGTTCACATACCGATTAATATAAAGGAGGCTGCTTACCTCCTCCATGCCGGGCATGATGGCCAGCTCTTCAGCCAAAACCTCATCGATGCCGGAGATGTTGAAGAGGGTTTCGATATATTGGTACACCTCCTTCCAGTTCCTCTGAATCTCTTCCTGTACGTCTATCTCCTGAATCCACAAATTTTGCTCGACCTCAACTGGCTCCCCCTTATTCTTATCCATCAACCCCTTGTTCAGGTCGAAGATGTCCGAAAGGCTATGAGCGGCATCCAGCGACATGACCAGGGTCTTGTAACCGATACGGGCGGAACTGATGGCAGTGGCCGCCGCAATGCTGGTCTTCCCAACACCGCCTTTCCCCGCAAACAAGATCACCCTGATATTCTTTCCCCTCATCATACTTTAATATTATAAGTGCAACGGGTTGGTTCGTCAATCGAGCACCGGCTGGAGTTTCTGGAGAAAACCGTTGTCCCTGAGCCTAATCCGCTGGAAAAGTGGGGTCCCTATCGAGGGTCTCCAGGGAGGGAAAGGGAATTCAGGCAATAGACCACGAAGCACTGAAGCAAAGGGACAATTGGTTTTCGCGTAAGGTCTCAGGGTCGAAGGCTAAACTTGACGGCTTCGTAAAAAGTCCATCTGCCGTTCGACATGCTCACGGCCCTGAGCAAAGCCGAAGGGCGGCGTTGCGCTTCATCTTTAGTCACTGCGGCGTA
>DAOVGJ010000039.1 GCA_030672465.1 Pseudomonadota bacterium
TACCGTAATTACGAACGATAGCACTAAGGTTACAGAAGGGATCATGTCTGGAGTGGCCAGCTTGGACGCTGGGGCTTGGTTCAACCGTGATTTTCAAGGACTCGACCATGGTGGCTGCGTTAATGTCGTAACCAGAGATGCAATGTCCCCCGGCGGTTCGTTTGCCTGCAACAGTTGTCTCGTTCAAATAAAAGTCGAGAGATAAGTGATTGGATATGGTGAGTAGTGGATTACACGCTCCTTTTTCCATATCATCAGGGTGAAGATTTCAAGATGAAACCTTATACCGGCTACCTTTCCCAGTTCCGTTTATTTGCGTTCCTATAATCAGAGAAATGACGGAAGTCGGTCTGCGGGTAATCCAGCAGGGGGACGGGAAAATAGATTTATACGAAAGTTCGATGGAAAACTCCGCTATCCAAGCACCAAAGCGAAGAGACTAGGGTGTTCTCGCCTAAAAATATCATTTGCCACGGAATCGATGGCTGCAAAAACAATCCCCTTAATAAAGTCGGGAAACTCATTAATATGATTCCAGTGCCGTGATTTATAGGTATCAGGAGGGGCTATTTGAGGAGGTATTTCCGTATCTTCCCACCGGCCGTTTTGGGGAGCTTGTCAACGAAATGGACGAATTTTGGGATCTTATATTTTGCGATCTTGTCCCTGCAGAAGTCGATGGCCTCCTGTTGAGTCATGGCCTGACCTTCTTTCAGGACGATGAAGGCCTTTCCGACCTCCCCCCACTTCGGGTTGGGACTACCAATAACCGCTACATCGGTTACCGTTGGATGCTCGAGGTAGATCTTCTCGATCTCCGCTGGATAGACATTCATCCCTCCACTGATGAACATATCCTTCTTCCTATCCTTAATGTAGACGAAACCTTCGTCATCGATGGTTGCCAGATCTCCAGTATAGAGCCATCCGTTCCGTATCGTCTTTTCGGTCAGCCGGAGGTTATTCCAGTAGCCGTCCATGATGATGGGCCCCCTGACGCTAATCTCTCCCACTTCTCCCGGTCGAATATCCTCCTCTTTTTTGTTGACGATCCTCATCTCGCCGTGGAGGACGGATCGGCCCACAGAGCCCATTTTACGGACCGCATCCTCCTTGCCAAGCCAGGTGACCGTCGACGTTTCCGTGAGACCAAAGATCTGGCAGATGGTGATATCCCGTTGTTGGTATTCGTTTAACAAGGAGATAGGTATTCTCTCTCCCCCCGTATAGCATACCCTTAGAGAGGTCAGGTCATATTGAGAAATGTCACACTCTTCAAGGATCATCCTATACATGGTTGCGGCGGCCTCAAGAATGGTTACCCTGTATTTCTCTATGGCTTCCAGGACAGCTTTGGGATTGAAGTGCCTTTGTAGGATTACTGTCCCCCCCTTATAGAGCATGGGAAAGCACTCAACCAGCAATCCTCCTGAGTTGAAGAGGGACCGCGTAACCAGGAAGATATCCCCGGGGGTTAGGCCGTAGTAGATGTTGGCATTGAGGACATTGAAGAATGTCTTCCGATGTGAAAGAAGGGCTCCCTTTGAAGCCCCCGTCGTCCCGGAGGTATACATGATCATCTGGGGATCTTCCAGCGTTACTTCACCCTTCACGTTGGGTTCGTCGGCGGGATAATCGCTCAGGGTTTTTTCGTAGTGGATTGACCAGGGAGGTATGTTTTCCCCCACGCAGATATAATTCTTTCCCTTTACCGGAATATCGGGCCCGATGGCCCCCACCCTCTCCTCGAAATCCTCCCCGAAGAGGAGGGTTTCTGAACCGCTATCGCTTATTATGGAGGTCAATTCGGATTTGGCGAGCCTGAAATTCAGGGGGATGATAATCGCCCCCACTTTGGCCAAGGCTGTGTATATCTCGATGTATTGGGGACAATTGTACAGTAGTGTAGCAACTCGATCCCCCCTTTGAACCCCCAGATCAATCAAAAAATTCGCAAGACGGTTTGCCCTTTCATTCAGGGCCCGGTAGTTCCACTCCACGTCCTCGAATATGATGGCGGTTTTTTGAGGGGAAATGAGGCCCCATTTCCTAATCCAATCCCCTATGGTCATCGAAGGCTCCGGGAGATAAGTATCATCCCTCCATCTTTCCCCTCATCTCTCGGGTACTGATGGATTTTATGGGGCGCCCAGAATGGTGAGAGAGGTGATGGCGCAGGGGCCGCCTATGTTATGGGCAAGGCCTATTTTGGCGTTCTTGACCTGTCTTTCCCCCACCTTGCCCTGGAGATGTCTGGTAATCTCAAATATCATCCTGATGCCCGATGCTCCAACGGGATGACCGCAGCTTTCAAGGCCCCCGCTGATGTTCACCGGCAGATCCCCTTCGGCCGTCGACCTTCCCTCCTCGATGAAATACTTCCCCTCGCCCTCCTTGCAGAACCCCAGATCTTCGTAGACGATCAATTCAACGGGGGCGAAGCAGTCATGGACCTCTGCCATATCGATCTCGTTGACGGGATCCTTAATTCCTGCCATCCCATAAGCCCTCTGGGCAGCCAGTCTTGTGGAGGGGAAATGGGAGAAGTCATACCGTGGGTCGAAGAAGGGGAGATCCCATCCGGAGTTGACAATGAGCTCCTGCGCCTTGACCAAAATATAGTCCTTGTTGAAGTTCTTGGCGTCCTCGGCCCTGACCAGAACTACAGCTGCCGCCCCATCGGTGGTAGGGCAGGAGCACAAGAGATTGATGGGATAGGCGACCATGGACGATTTCAAAATGGTTTCCATGGGGATTTCCTGTCGATACTGGGCAATGGGATTTTTTACCCCATGCTTGTGATTCTTATGGGAGACCATACAGAAGTGTTCCAGCTTTGTTCCGTATTTCTCCATGTGACGGGTGGCGTAAACGGCAAATTGCCCCGCCGCCGTCTCCCCCTTTTGAAGGAACTGGTGTTGGGCGACCACCATCATCTTAACCAGGCTTTTCTGGGGCGGGCGATCCCTCTGTTTTTCGACTCCCGCCGCTAAGACGACGTCATTTACCCCGGAGAGCAGCCCCAGACACGCCTCCCTGAAGGCGTTACCCCCTGAGGCGCAGAAGTTGGAAACCCGGGTGATGGGGATATCGAAGAGGCCCACTGGTTCGGCGAGATCCATGCCCGATCTTCCCTTCATGCCGCTTCCGTCTACGAATGCCGTGGATAGCCATGCCCCATCGATACCCTCTGGACCAACCCCCGCCTCTTCGAAGGCCTCGAAACAGGCCTCCGCCAGCATATCTCCGTAGCTCATATCGAAATTCTCGGCAAACCGGGTACACCCCGCGCCCACAATGGCTATTTTGTCCTTAAAGTCAACGCTCATGACTCCTCCATGTACACCGTATCCGTAACCTTAAGTGTATAGAGTTAACCTCATAGATCCGCACACGGACACGCATCACGTATAGATGGGTTTGCATTTCCAGTAATAGTGGGGCAAATCGAGGGCTTCGTGATATTTCCTGACGGTCATTTCCACTGGCATCCCGATCTTGACGATCCCCGGGTCCGAACAATCCGTCATCTGGCAATAGACCCTTCCTCCACCCTCGAGGTCTATAACGGCAAGGGTTGTCGGAGGTTCCGGAGAAGGATAGTACCATTCCTGGGTGAAGGTGAATACGACCCCCCTTCGCGCAAGCCTCATATTCTCAAACTGATCCTTCTTTCGACAGTTGGGGCAAACCCGTAAGGCCAGGGTGGTGATATATCCACAATTCCGACATTTTCCCCCCAAGAGCCTCGAAAACCGGTCCCTTTCCCGAAAGAAGGCCGATATGGAGGAATAATAATCCTGGAACTCCGTCTCAAAGGTCTTCGTGAAGGCGAGATATTTGGTATAGCTGGATATTAATTCCTTTCGGTCCAATAGGGCGTTGAAACCATCCTGCTCCTGAAATTCCGGCAAGGCATCCGTGGCCTCGAAGATGAGGACATCGCTGCCGTCCCCGTAGCTTGCCAGAAGGATCTTATCCCCGGGCTTGACCCCTTGCAAAGCTGCCACGAGCATTACGAGGGGATGGGCCGTTCCGAGGGACCCGGTAACACCGAGGAGGGAATCTTGCACCTGGGTCTCCGAGTCGAATCCAAACTTCCTCATCAGGGCCTGATGGCTCCTGATGTCCGGTGCATCCACCACGACTTTGGCGAAATCAGCGGGCTTGTATTGAGTTTCTTTCAGGATATTCCCTATGGACGACTCCATTATGCGGGCGTAGCCCATCACCTGGGGAAACCGGATATCCTCGTATTTCACGTAGCGGTCATCGGCTCGACGCCAGAAGTGGGTAAGCTCATCGGAGTAGCAGTAGTGATGGAGGAGGTTTAAGAGGACATTCTCTCTCCCAATAGCCAGTGCTGCCGCGCCATCTCCCCATGCTGCCTCATTGAAGCCACCCGGGATTTCCAGGCGGCCACAATCCGATGCAACTACAAGGGCACTATCGAGGGAGCCCGCCTTCACGGTCTCTATGGCGGCCAGAAGGGCACTCGTTCCCGATCTGAGGGAATGGCCGATATCGAGGGTACGGGCCTCTGGGGAGAGGTTGAGGATCATGGCCATTTCAGTTGAGGCCAATTTCTCCTTAAAGGGAGCCGTGGTGGAGGCGAAGTATAGGGCCTCCGCCTTTTCGATGCTGTCTCCCAAAAGGCAATGATACACGGCGGAGAGTCCCATGGTGAGGCTATCCTCATCGAAATAGCCGACTACCTTCTCCCCTCGACCTCCTGGCCTTCCCCATGCCTCGTTAATCATCCTTGCAGCTAACCGATACCGCGGGAGGTACGCCCCGTAAGCCGCTATCCCAATCATCTCCTTCCTCCCCTTTCCATCCGTTTCACCGTATTCTGGCGGGGAACACACGGTGTGCACCCGGATTAGAAAATGCTCGGCTCCTTGAACTCACCGTAAACCTCCCTGAATACCCGTGTCATTTCCCCCATGGTGGCATAAGCCTTGACTGATTCAAGGAGAGAAGGCATGACATTTTCCCCTCTCCTTACCGCCTTCTCCAGATCCCTTAGGGTTTGGACAACCTTCCTGTTATCCCTCGTTCTACGAACTTCCTTGAGGGATTTTATCTGCACCTCGGCTGCGGCCGGGTTATATTCATGCAGCTGAACTTCCTCTTCCTCTTCATCCTCCTTGTAGATGTTGACCCCTACTTTATGCACCTTTCCCTCTTGAAGGGCCTTCTCATAGAGGTAGGCCTGTTTGGCAACTTCCCTCTGGATGTAGCCCGTCTCCACAGCACGGGCCATCCCCCCTATCTCCTCAACCTTTCTCATCTCCTCAGTTATCCTCTCCTCCATCTGGCTCGTGAGGGATTCGATATAATAAGATCCTCCCAGGGGATCCACCGTATCCCTGAGACCCATCTCCTCCAGCAGGATCTCCATGGTTCGCAGCGATATGATGGCAGCTTGGGGGGTGGGAATGGTGTAGGCCTCATCATAGGAACAAAGAGCCATGGTCTGCGTACCGCTGAGGGCCGAGATGAGGGCATAATAAGCCCCCCTTACGATATTATTCAATGGCTGTTGCTTTGTCAGCCCTCCACCTCCTCCGCCGAAAAGCCCGCGCAGCCACATGGACCGTGGATTTTTTGCCTTATACTTCTCCTTGAGCAATTTGGCCCAGAGCCTCCTGGCGGCCCTGAACTTTGCTACCTGCTCGAAGAAATTTCCGAAGATATCCAGGTTAAAGGAGATCCTGGGGGCAAATTCGTCGATATCCAACCCCCTCTGGAGGACGTGATCGATATAGGTCATGGCGATCTCGAAGGCATAGGCGATTTCCTGAGCCGGTGTGCATCCAGATTCCCGTATGTGGTATCCGCAGACGCTCACGGGATTCGTCCTGGGCATAACCTTTGCGGAGTATTCGATGGTATCGCCGATGAGGCGAATGGACGGCTCGACGGGAAAGATCCAGTTCCCCCTGCCAACCATCTCCTTTAATATGTCGTTCTGCGGTGTCGCGCTGATTTTGTCCAGGGCAAACTTATATCCTTCCGCCGTGGCCTGGTACATGGCGAGGGTGATGCTCGCAACGGCGTTAATGGTCAAGCCGGAGCCAATTCGATCGAGGGGTATATCCGCAAAGGCAATCTCGAAATCCCTCAGCGTGTCCACTGCCATGCCGACCCGACCCACCTCTCCTTCGGCAAGGGGATCATCGGAATCCAAGCCCAATTGGGTGGGCAGATCGAAGGCCACGTTTAACCCCGTCTGGCCATGGGCGATGAGGAATTTGAACCGCTCATTGGTCTCATAGGGGGTGCCAAAGCCGGAATACTGACGCATGGTCCAAGGCCTTATCCGGTACATACCGGGGTGAATCCCCCTGGTGAATGGATATTCCCCGGGATTGCCCAGATCCTTTTCATAGTCCAAATCCGCAAGGTCCTCTGGCCCGTAGACTGGCTTCACCGTTATTCCCGACTGGAGGATGACCTCCCCGATCTCCCCCTTTTCATTCTTGATATACGTAGCGACGCCCATGGTGATACTCCTCCCTAAATTGCCTCCCGGGAACTTCCTTCTTTATGGGTCGAGGGTGATCCTATTTCACGCTTTCCCGGATAAATCGGATGGGTTCGGCAAAGGGGGTGCCTCCGGGAAATACTCCCTTTATTCCCATACCCTTCAATTTTTGGATATCCCTCTTGGGGATAACCCCGCCAACCACGACCAGGATATCGGAGAGGTCTTCCTCCCTCATTCTCCCCATCAATTTCTCACAGAGGGGTATGTGCGCTCCAGAGAGAATGGATAGGCCAATGACATCCACGTCCTCCTGGATGGCAGTATTGAGGATTTGATCTATGGTTTGGTGTAACCCCGTATAGACCACCTCCATTCCGGCATCCCTTAACGCCTGAGCAATCACCTTAGCTCCCCTGTCGTGTCCATCGAGCCCGGGTTTAGCCACCAATACCCTTATCCTTTTGTCTTTCACAGGGCCTTCCTCCTAACTCACTGCCAATGAGACGGTCCCCTTCCCGAGCTCCGTCAGTACAATCTTCTTCCTCCGCAGGATGTGTCTCCTTACCAATTTGTATCCAAAAATCTTGCCCCCACTATACGGGACAGCCCCGATCGATGTCAAGGAAATTTTGGGAGATCTCTTTGGGATTCACCGAAGGGGATTTCTCATCCCATGGGCTTCACTCACAAATTCCGTTCCGTATGTTGAGCACTAAGGTGCGTAGAGCTTCCAGAAGGTAGGAAAATACAGGGCCTGTTTGTGAATACTCATGATAAGGAGAAGAGCGTTGAGGCAGTTCAGGAAAGCAGAAAATAGGGGTTCTCCAGCAACTCCTTAACCCGCTGGAGAAACTGCGCTGCAGTAGCCCCGTCGACGATCCGATGATCCAAAGATAACGTCAGCCATGCAATAGGTTTGATTTGAACCTCTCCCTCTTCAACCACGGGCTTTTCAACAGTCCTGCCCACCCCGAGGATGGAACATTCGGGGGGGTTGATGATGGCATTAAACGTATCGATCCCAAACATCCCCAGGTTGTGCTTCAAGACTAATGAAACCTTTTAAGGATCTTCTCATACCGTTTTGTGGAAAAGTAACATCCTCTCCTCTATCCGAATGAACGACAGCTATAGGTTTCTCGGCCAGGAACTCGTCCGAAACTATGCTATTTTCTCAATTGCCAGATTTACGCAGTGTTATTACGGGATAGTGTTGCAGAATTAGTATCGTATCTTTAATTATCTCCATTTATTCGGGCTTGTTTTAATCTCTTTTGCAACCGAAAGGCTTTTTGATACTCTGTCAATCCTAGGCTGAATACTTGACAAGATCTCTGCTAGGCACCAGTGGCAGAATCTATTTCCATGCTTATTTTCTATCATCTACTCAAATATGGAGGGATCCCCCAGCTACCCCCAAGGCGGCCTCCATTACAGTCTCTGATAAGGTTGGGTGACCGTGGATAGCAGAAGCAAAATCATTGAAAGTGGCCTCTAATTGAATTCCCAAAACTGCCTCTGCAATCATTTCCGTGGCATGAGGACCAATGATTTCCACCCCAAGCACCTGCCCATATTGGGCATCAGCGATAAATTTCACCATGCCCTCCGTCTCGTCAAGTACTAAAGCCTTCCCGTTAGACCCGAAGGGAAACTTGCCTACCCGAACATTATCATATTTCTCCTTAGCCTCCTTTTCAGTCAATCCGACTGCTGCGACCTCGGGAGAGGTGTAGACACATCTGGGAACTGCTCGATAATCCATTTCTACACCTATGCCCACAGCATTTTGTGCCGCACAGCTCCCCTCAGCCATAGCCATGTGGGCTAGCATAGCACCTCCCACGACATCACCAATAGCATAGATATCCTTGATATTTGTTTCCATCCGCTTGTTGACAATAATTCGACCTCTGTCTAAGGCGACACCTAGCTTGTCCAGGCCTAGGTCTCTGGTATAGGGACACCGTCCGACGGCGATCAAGACCTTGTTGCCAACCAGCTTCTTCTCCCCTTCTTTAGCGCTGAGAGAGACAACGCTGTCTCCTTGTTCATTAGTTCCGATGCTCCTCACTTTAGCATTGGTATAGATGTCAATACCCTCTCTCTTTAATATTTCCTCTAACATCAGGGCGATCTCGGCATCCTCGGTCGGCAATATCTGAGGCATCATCTCGATGATGGCCAGCTTAACATTCATCCGGTGAAAGATCTGAGCAAACTCAAGCCCAATTACACCACCGCCAATGATGACCATGCTCTTAGGAAGTTGTTCCATTGTCAGGGCCTCGTCACTATTTATGACCCCTCCTTCATTAATTCCTTCGACTGGGCCTGAAGCTGATTCCGAACCAGTGGCGATGATTATTTTATCGGCTTCTATCATCTTTTCTTCATCACTAACAACCCTTACCTTCCCCTGTCCAGTAATCGTACCGATTCCGCTGATGACCGTTATATTATTATTTCTCATCAGGAGCCCAACGCCGTCTACCAATTGCTTGACCACCCTTTGTTTTCGTCTGCACACTGCTGCGAAATCGAGGGAGGGATGCTTTACCGAGATGCCAAAGGCATCGGCCTTTTTTATCTGCCACAGCATACCGACTGATTGAAGCAAAGATTTGGTGGGAATACATCCTCGATTAAGGCAAGTTCCCCCCAGTTTATCTTTTTCAATTAGAGTTACCTGAGCACCTAGCTGAGCTGCCCGAATGGCAGCCACATAACCACCAGGGCCCCCCCCAATGACAACGATACGGTTTTTTATCTCGGACATCATTTCATCTCAGTTAGCGCTGTACTTTCTGATTACAAACTCAGCAGTATTGGTAGCTCGATTAGTTCTTTGATCCTTTGCAGGAAGCGGCTGCCAGTGACACCATCCAAAACACGATGGTCGATGGATAATGTCAGGTTCATCCTCGGCCTTATCACTACTTGACCATTATCTGCAACAGGCTTATCTATGATACAGCCAACCCCCAATATGCAACTCTCAGGGGGGTTAATGATAGCATTAAATTGGTCGATACCAAACATCCCCAAGTTGCTTAATGTTAAACTCCCGCCTCTCATTTCATCGAGCCTTATTTTGCCCTGCGCAGCTCGCTGTACGAAGTCACCCCTAATACTGGTAATCTCAGCCAAAGACTTAGTGTTGGCCTGTCGAATAACCGGTACAATGAGGCCATCCTCAACGGCAATAGCCAGCCCTACATTTACATTACTAAGCCGTTTGATTCCATCACCAGCCCATGTGACATTGATCTCAGGGTGTTCCTCTAAGGCTTGAGCAGTTATCTTAAGCAGTAGGTCAGTGTAGGTCAAACTTAGCCCTGTCAGTTTTTCTATTAATGGCATTAGCTCCTCTCGAGCTCGGCTCAACTCCTTTACGTCGACTTCCACTAAGAGGTAAAAATGCGGTGCCGATTGAAAGCTTTCTGTCATACGCCGGGCAATGGTTCTTCTCATAGAGGACAATGGCAGAACCTCCTCTTGACGCATCGGAGCTGGCTCAGCCTTCTCAGCTCTTTCGATAACCTGCATGACATCTTCTTTGGTTATCCGTTCCTCACGGCCAGTGCATTTTATCAGAGATAGATCGATGTTATGTTCTTTGGCAATCCTTCTTGCTAGTGGAGTAGCTTTTATTGCCACGGACTCTTTAGCAGCTTCAGACTTTTGTACTTGTTGCAGTTTTGCGGCAGGAGCCAGGCCTTCCTTTCTTTCTACCCTCACCTCAACGGGAATTTCAGGGACCTCCTCCCCCGGCTGAAGGATAAAAGCAATAACTCTTCCTACTGCTACTACATCGCCTGCCTTAGCCATCACCTTAGCTAGGGCACCCGATTCTGGCGCTTCCACCTCAAACGTTACATTCTCAGTCTCCAAAATATAAAGTATCTCATTCTTTTCTACCCAATCACCCTCTTTCTTCTTCCACTCCCGTATGGTTCCCTCCGTCATGCCGGGATCAATTCTAGGCAATATCACGTCAGTAGCCATTTCCCCCTCTCAAGATCTTCGTTTTCATTTAAGCTATCTCTTTAACTGCCTTCATGATATTATCTATGTTCGGAAGCACATATTGTTCCAACTTTGGATTGTAAGGCATAGGTGTATCAAGAGTAGTTACTCTCTTGATCGGTGCGTCGAGATAATCTAAGGCTTCTTCGACAACTAACGCGGCTATTTCTGCTCCTATCCCTCCCGTTTTCCACGCATCATGTACTATTACTAACTTACTCGTTCTTTTAACCGAATTTATGATCTCGTCCTTATCTAAGGGGTTGATTGTCGTTGGGTCAATTACCTCGATATCAATGTCTTCTTTCTCCAGTATTTTGGCAGCCTCCAAAGCTTGAATAACGTTTCGCCCAATCGTTACCACGGTCACATCTTTACCCTCGCGTTTTATATTTGCTTTACCTATTGGTAGAAGATATTCATCCTCAGGTACAGGTCCCCTTTTATCATATAGTGGTCTGCACTCGATAAATAGAACTGGATTGTCACTCCTTATAGCAGACTTAAGGAGCCCTTTAGCATCGTACGGAGTGGATGGGAAAACCACTATTAGTCCTGGTATATGAGCGTATAAAGCCTCTAGGCTTTGCGAATGTTGAGCCGCGGCGGAGATGCCGCAGTTCTGCGGGGTTCGTATCACGAGGGGTGACTTAAACTGGCCAGCAGACATATAGTGAGTCTTAGCTACCTGATTGATGATTTGGTCTGCAGCTATCAAGGAAAAATCCATATACATAATCTCGGCTACGGGTCGCATCCCGAGTATTGCAGTTCCCAATGCCGTTCCCACTATACCTGCCTCCGAAAGGGGCATGTCTCTTCCCCTATCGGGGCCAAACTCGTCTATGAGTCCCACCGTTACTTTACAAGTGCCACCGTATCTCCCTATATCTTCCCCCAATAAAAAGACAGATTCATCCCTTCTCATCTCTTCCCTGAGTGCCTCCCGTATCGCTTCCCTATAAGTTAACTCGCGCATTCTTTCTTCCTCCCTCTAGCTCTCCATAAATTCTCACAGTAAATATCTTTACAAGCTTCCTCAGTCTTTGGTTCCGGACTCTTTAAGGCAAATTCGACGGCCTCATCGAGCTCTTGCGATAAGTTGACTTCAATTTCCTCGTTTTCCTCCTCAATAATCAGGCTCTCTTTCAGGAGGAAAGAATAAAGCTTCTCTATCGGGTCTTTTCTTTTCCACTGTTCAAGCTCATCTTTCGTTCTATCGGTATTGCCAGGATCATATTGACCGTGACCATAATACCTATAGGTTCTTCCCTCTATGAAAGTAGGGTCCCCACCTTTTCTGGCTTTCTCAATGGCATCACTAGCGGCCTCGGCAACAGCCTTTGCGTCCATCCCATCAACACTTACCCCTGGTATCCCATAGCCTTTCGCTCGAGCGGTAATGTATTGCAATTTAAGGTAATCTTTCCAATATGTAGATATTGCATATTGATTGTTTTCGCATACAAATATTACCGGCAAGTCGAAAGCTGCCGCGATACCTACTCCCTCGTGAAAAGCCCCTGTGAAGGTAGCTCCGTCGCCTAAGAAACACACAGTCACTCGCTGCCAATTTTTCATTTTACAAGCTAGTGCTACCCCACACGCTATGGGAATACCTGCTCCTACGATTGCACTACACCCTAGGACATTACATTCGGGGGCAACTATATGCATTGACCCTACCTTGCCCCTACAATATCCAGTTTTCTTTGCAAAGAGTTCAGCCATCATCTTATCAAGTCTGGCACCTTTTGAAATGATATCGCTATGACCTCTGTGTGTGGCTAGAATATAGTCATCCTTTTCAAGCATGAACAAACTGCGCTTGGGATTGCTTCTTGTCCAATTGATGTGTGAACAAATCCAGGTATTCTTCCTTTGCGATATTCCATCACTACCCTTTCTTCAAAGGCCCTGCAGCGTTTCATTACCAAGTAGATTTCCTTAATTTTTTCAT
>DAOVGJ010000276.1 GCA_030672465.1 Pseudomonadota bacterium
TCCCTTTCCCACCCGGCTCTCTATGGTTATCCTGCCACCATGTTCCTCGATGATTTTATGGGCAATGGGGAGCCCCAGGCCCAGGCCTTTCTCCCTTGTAGTATAGGAATAGTCGAAGGCTCTTTCAATCTCCTCTTCTGGAATCCCCCTTCCCGTATCGGAGACCGTTATCTTCACCCAATCCCTCCCATCCAATTTCGCCTTTATGGTGAGATTTCCACCCCCTTCCATGGCATGGATACTATTGGTCACGATATTGATGAGGGCTTGGGTAATCCTCCCTTTATCTATCATCAGGGGAGGGAGACCGGGGTCGATCTCCTTGCGGATCTCTATGGACTTTGTTCTGGCCTCTTCGGCGAAGAGAACTGAGACGTTTTCCAGGATCTCCACGGGGGAGGAGGGGGCGATCCCCAAGCTATAGGGTTTGGAGAAGAGGACGAATTGTTCTACGATTTGGTTTAGCCTCCCTATCTCATCCCGAATGACCCGGACAATCTCGTGGTATTCCCTTTCCCTTCCTTCTTCCCGGGGTCGAAATTCGCTCCCCAATCTCTGGATGGCCATTGCGATGGCATTGAGGGGGTTGCGAATTTCGTGGGCAACCCCAGCCCCCAATTTCCCAAGGGATAAGAGCCTTTCGGCGGTTTGAAGCCTACCCTCCATCTCCCGCACCTTACGGAGGTGTCGGTTTTGATCGATATAGATGAGGGTTACCCCTGCAACGCCCAATACCAAGAGCACCCCAATGGAGAGGATGATATTTCTCCTGGACAAGGAGAGAATGGCTCGGATCCCTTGGGTGGATAAGCCCACCTGCATGACTCCGTACGGCTCTCCTCCCAGGTGTAAGGTCTTGACCACTTCCAATACTTCTTGGCCATTGGACAGGGAGCGCAACTCGGATCTCGGTTGTTCTTCCCCGTGAACGTATTGAAGGGGGGAAAGATCCCTTATGTCCCCTACCCCTTCTTTCCCTGTTTGGGCGATAGGGGAAAGAGAACGGTCGAAGATGGATACATATTGAATCCCTTCCCCAAATCCCACGGTTTCGAGGACGTTTTGGATTGCGAATTTGCGCCTCAATTTTTTCATCCGTGGGTAATCGACGCTTACCACAATGATCCCCTCCCCCCCTGTCCTCCGGATTGCGACGGAAAAGTGGTCTTCCTTATCGGGCTTAGGTTTTTTGAAGGGAAGAATAACCATCTCCCGGGTCCCCACCAGAAGTGGTTCATAAAGCGGGAGATCTTTCCCCGGGACTTGCGATTGAGAACCTTCGTTCAGGATCTCGATGGCCTTAAGCCCCTTTTCTTGGGCGAGGCTTTTCAATTCCGATGTCGAAAGGGCACGGTCGGCCTCCCCTTTATCCACCATTGACGCGATCTCCAGGAGATAATCGATAACGGCATCTTCGAGGGCAAAGAAGTTGATGGAGGAGGCGATATTGAGGAGATGGCCCCCGGGGACCTCTTCCATAACGTCGATGACGGAGACCGTATTCTGAATTTCCCGTTCCAATCCCCGGAGAAGGGTTGCACCCTGGTTTTCCAGGATTCCCCGTAGACTCCTTCGCGTTCGGTTGATCTCGAAGAAACCGCCGATGATGAGAAGCACTATGATGAGGCAGCAAATGAGGGCGAGATAGATGGGGCTAATAGATAATCGGTAGGATCCTCTCTTCGGTTTTTCCGCCATCCTTCAGTCTGCCTGGGGCTTCACCGGTGTCTCATGCCCATTCCATGCCGGGAACCCCCCCTCGGCCCAAAACCTACCTGATATCTGGAGATCCAAAGCCGGAATTGCTCCGGGGTGAGGACCTCCCTCACCTTAAGCTGGTAGTCGATGACCTTTTCCTGGATTTGGGTCTCCAGCACGAAGGCCTCTTCCTGCTTTGCCCTGATATCATCGGCCTCCGATGCAGGGTCCAACATGAGCCGTCTGAGCTCATACCTCTTATTCACGAGGTCATTCCTCAGGGAGCTAATATCGTTTAAATAGCTGCCCTGGATGGATTTCAGCCGTTCCATCTGTTCGGGCGTTATCTGAAGGTCGTCGGGAAGCCAACACGGGGGATGACCATGCCCCCTCCCCATTCCCCTTTGAACGGGCCGTTGAGCCCATGCAAATGGTCCTTGAAGAATGAGTAGGGATATAAAGAGGATTATGAAAAACCGGGTCTTCATCTCTATTTCCTTAGTCTTGATTACCCTAACTGAGGGGAAAAATCAAGAGAATGGGGCCAGGACCACTCCCTTTGGACCCGACCCCATGTAATCATTTCAGGCTACCAGCACGGCCCTCCGCCATAACCCCTCTTGTGGCGGGGTCCCCACATATGTCCCCTTTCGTGATGGGGGCCGTAGCCCATACCGTAACCAGGACCCCTTGGTCCCTGGCCAATCCCTTGCTCGGGAAGCAACTCCCGAATGGCCAATTGGTGCTCCAGGGCCTTTTCCTGAATCCGGTGCTGCAGCTCAAAGACCTCTCTCTGCTTGGCCTTGATCTTTTCAGGATCGGCCTTGGGATCGATCCAAAGGCCCTGCAACTCGAGCCTTTTCTGGCGGAGTTCCCGCCGGGGTTCGGCCGTATCCTGGTAGAACTTTTGCTCCTGGGCTTCGAGCTTCTCCCTCTGTTCCGGCGACAGATTTGAGGAAGGGGACCCATAGCCACATCCAGAGTACCCGTAACCCCTTGCGCCCCATGGCCCGCGGGCAAAAGCCCAACCGCCGACCAGGACAATTGCCACGATTATTCCTATGGCTGCGAGCATGTTTTTCGTCTTTCTCATGACTTCTACCTCCTTCTGTTGGAATCCGTTATTTGCCCTCCTGGGAGAGCAAGGGGTGTGCCAAAAAGGGAAATTATATGGAACTATCTGATATCATTGAATTATTTGATTTATCGGATTTTGGTGATCGCTCTACATAGACTTTCCCTTTCGACGAGATAGTCGAGGTGAAGGAAGGGGTTTCGTTCTTTCCTCAGTTATTTTAATTACTTATGGAAGGTCGACGAAATTGGATCCCTTTCGACAATTTTGTCGAGATTTCTGTCTCATTTCTGTAGAAAATTGAAAAAAGAAGGTCTGAGCGCGAATTCGCCCGGCACTGCAACATCAGAGGGATTTCTGCCTGACCGCAACACCGCAGCACCATCTTTTGACTGCAACACTGCAGAACCGTAACTTGGTTACGTCTTGTATTGAAGCCGATAGAACTCGTAGTAGAATCCCTTTCGGGCCATCAATTGGGCACGGGTTCCCATCTCCCGTATCCTCCCCTTGTGCATGACGATTATCCGATCCGCCCGTTGAATGGTGGAAAGTCGATGGGCGATAATGATAGAGGTTCGGCCTTGCATGAGTTTCCTCAAGGCATCTTGGAGTAGCCTCTCCGTCTCCGTGTCAACGCTGGAGGTGGCCTCATCGAGGATCAGAATCTTCGGATTTACTGCGAGGGCCCGGGCAAAGGCCAAAAGCTGTCTCTCCCCCGCCGAAAGGGTGGATCCCCCTTCCTTCACATCCTCTTCCAATCCCTTGGGGAGCTTTTGAATGAACCGGTCTGCATTAACGTACCGGACGATCCTCTCGATATCGTCCTGGGAAAGGCCCTCATTTCCCAACTGTATGTTGGACCGGATATCCCCGGCGAAGAGAAAGACATCTTGCAGCACCAGCCCGATCTGGGATCGAAGAAAGGATGTTTCCAGTTCCCTGATATCGACCCCATCGATTAAAATCTGACCCCTTTGAGGTTCGTAAAAGCGCTCCAGGAGGCTGATGATAGAGGTTTTTCCCGCTCCCGTGGCACCGACGATGGCCACCGTCTCCCCCTCCCTGACGTTAAAGGAGATGTCCCTTAAAACCACTTCATCCCCTGCGTAGGAGAAGGTAACATTTCTAAACTCGATGTCCCCCCTGATCCCGGCGATGGATTGTGGGGACGATGGTTCCGGGATCATCTCCCGATTGTCCAATACGTGACAGATTCGCTCCGTTGATGCCCTGGCGGACTGCATGATGTTATACTTCTCCGATATATCCCGTATGGGTTGAAAGAACATCCTCAGGTAGGAAAGGAAGGCTACCAGGGTTCCAAGGCTTAGGGTATTCGAGATGACCTTGCCCCCCCCATACCAGATGAGCAGCGCAATGGCCATGGTCCCGACGATCTCAATGATGGGAACGAAGAGGGCGAATATACGAATTTGCCTCATGTTGGCCAGATAGTTTTCGTGATTGAGGACCTTGAACCTCCTGTAATTTTCCCTCTCACGGTTGAAGATTTGGACCACCTTTATCCCCGAGAAGTTTTCCTGAAGTGTGGCATTGATTTTGGCGATTTTGAGGCGGACTTCCCTGAATGCATCCCGAGCCTTGCTGCTGAAGGAGAAGGTAATATAGACGATGAGGGGCAGCAAACTGAAACAGACCAGCGCCAGTTCCCAGTTGATCTTGATCAGTACCACGATGATACCTACCAGCAGAAATATATCCTTGAAGAGATAGGTAAATATAATGGTCAGCATCTCGTGTAAGTTTTGAACATCATTGGTGATCCGGGTCACCAGCCTTCCAACAGGGGTACGATCGAAGAAGGAGAGGGATAGCCGCTGAATGTGGCCAAATACCCGCATCCTCAAATCGTGCATCACCCTCTGGCCGGTGTATTCCATGGCATAGACTTGAAGGAAGGTAAATCCGAAGCTCAATATGAGGATGAAGATGAAGATGGCCGAAATAACCGCTACTCCTCGCACATCCCCTCTCCTCAAAGCGAGGATGTCCTTTTGGCTTAATCCCTTCATGTCCTGGTAGGATATGAAATAGTATCCCCCGCCCCGTTGGAAGGATGACCGATATTGCTCAACCACCCTTTTTTCGACCTCCCCCCTCGGGCGGAAAGGATAAAACCGCTCTTCGCCGATAAGGCCTGCCCCTTGGAAGGCTGTAAGATCCCGGGGTTCGATCTCCCTGAGTTCGGATGCACGAATGAAGAAAGTCATCGGATCAGCTGTTGGAAGGAGGAGGGCGCCGTATCGATCCAAAAGCATCCTTTGGAGGGGGGAGCGGTGTGATTTCACGGTGATCTTACGGGCAGAGACAACGATATAGTCGTCGATGGCCACTTTTATCAGGTAGGGGAAGAGGAGCTCGAACCCCGTGACAAAGAGGATCAACACGATGGAAGCACCGATGATAAGCCGGTAGGGTCTTACATAGGTTAAAAGCCGGCGCATCAACTTGATGTCGTAGGGTTTTCCCAAATGGTCCCCTTCGAAATATCCGTAATCAACGTGCATGAATACTCACCCGCCTATTTTCCCTGTCCAATTCCTCCTCGATCTGTTGTCTGCGGTAGATCTCGGCATAGACTCCGCCCATGGAGAGGAGGCTCGCGTGATCCCCCATCTCCTTAATCTCCCCATCATCGAGGACAATGATTTTATCAGCCTCCTTTATGGATGAGAAGCGATGGGAGACGACGATGCGGGTTTTCCCCTCCAGGATTTCCCTGAGCCCTTTCCAAATCTTCTCCTCTGTTTGGGTATCAACGGAGGAGAGGGCATCATCTAAAATCATGATTTGTGGGTTCAAAAGAATGGCCCGGGCGATGGCGATGCGCTGCTTTTGGCCTCCGGAAAGGGTTACCCCCCTCTCTCCGATAACCGTCTCAATGCCCATGGGAAATGATCTGATGTCCTCATCAATCTGAGCGATTCGGGCGGCTTTCGCGATCCCTTCCTCCGAAGCCTGGGGGTTTCCAAAGGCCATATTTTCCCTGATGGTACTGGAGAAGAGGAAGGTGTCCTGCGGGACGTAGCCGATATTTCCCCTCAGGGCTTTGAGGGAGATAGCGTGAATCTCCCGGCCATCCAGGAAGAGACGGCCACTGGACGGGCTGAAGAGCCTGGGAATGAGGTTACAAAGGGTGGTTTTCCCTGTGCCCGTCCTTCCAACGATGGCCACAAATTCCCCGGGATTCACCTCGAAGTTGATGCCTTTGAGAGCCGGGGGCAATCCCGCCTTGTAGGAAAAGGTGAGGTCTCGAAATTCGATCTTTCCCTCAAGTTTGGAAATAGGGCGTACGGAGGGTAGGTCGGCGATTTCGGCCTGGGTATTCAAGATCTTGTTGATCCGACCCATGGAAGCAGATCCCCTCTGGATGAGGTTGACGACCCACCCCAGGGCCATCATGGGCCAGGTGAGGATGCCCAGATATGTCATGAAGGCCACGAAATCGCCCACGGTGATGGTCCCCCCTATTGTTTCCCTCCCCCCAAGCCAGAGCACGATGACCGTTCCCAGGTTTGCCAGGAGCATAATCAAGGGAAAGAACATCCCCCACACCTTGATCAAGCGAAGGTTTTTCCCCACATACTCTTCGCCAATGTGCCCCAACTTTTCCTTCTCCTTCTCCTCCTGGACAAAGGCTTTGACCACCCTTATCCCTGCCAGGCTTTCCCTTACCCGTTCGGTCAGCCTGGAGAA
This sequence comes from Pseudomonadota bacterium, assembly GCA_030672465.1. Taxonomy (GTDB): domain Bacteria; phylum Desulfobacterota; class BSN033; order WVXP01. Next base: position 6,494 of record DAOVGJ010000276.1, read on the forward strand.
GGAGGCCTGAATGTCCTCAAATCGGTAATGGACAAGCCTGCTGAAACGGGTGGTCACCAGGGCAATCAAGGGCATGGGGATGATGGCGAAGAGGGTCAACCTTGGGTCGATCAAGATCATGAATACAATAGATGAGGCGCCCAGCACGAGGGCATCGGTAATGGCCACAAGCCCCATGCCCACGGCCATTCGTACCGCATCAATATCATTGGTGGCATGGGCCATGAGATCTCCCGTCTTAGTCTCCTGGAAGAAGCTGAGCGATAATGTTTGAAGGTGAGAAAATAGGCGGTTTCGTAGGGCTTCCTCAATCCTTCGGGCCGTCCCCAAAATCATCAATCTCCAAAAATATCGGAAAAACCCGATGAGCAGAGCGATCCCCGCTATGTAGACACCATATTTGATCAGATCATCTCGCACGATTCCTCCCCTGGTGAGATCGTCGATGGTCCACCTGATGACTTGGGGGATAATGAGTTGAAGACCATCCACCACCAGGAGGGTGGCCAGCCCGCCAATTAGGCGCCATCTGTGTCGGATGAAATAGCTCTTCAGCGTCCTGAAATTCCCCATGATAAAGGCCCCTGCTTAGCTCCACGCCCGTGGTTTGTAAGATTTTTAGCATACTTCCATGGGGACTTAAAGGCAAAAGAGGAATTATTTCTGAGCTGTTGATCATAGAGCTCGTTATTTTTTTATAAGCGAACACCATTGTCCCTTCGCACAGTGCTTCGGGGTTCATCACCCCTCAGCAGGTCGAGGTTGAGAGGTAAGAGGTTCAGGGAGAGTCCAATTTCCACCAGAATTAGCCGTTTCGCTTCACCAAGAATGGTTACCCAAAAAATTCTTTACTGTTCGCGCCAGGGAACCAGGGCAACAACCGGTTCCGAAATGACACTGGGCGTTCACTAGAAACTCAGGAAACTTCGATAATGAAAGCCATTGGCGAAATCCCCCCAATTTTGATAAGATAATGAGTGCCATGATGAAAAAATATCTCCGTCCCTTGCTTTTATCCTCGATCCTTTTCCTCCTTCCAGGGTGCGTCTACGTCATTTCCAAAGACGTCAGAAGGGAAGTAACCCGCGATCTGAGCCTCAAGGAGGTAATTAAAAACCCCGATGCCTATAAGGGAAAGGTCGTTCTCTGGGGTGGGGTGATCATCGAGTCCAAGAACTTAAAGGAGGGGACGCAGGTCGTCGTACTGGAAAAGGATCTGAATAGCTGGGGAAGGCCTAAGGAATCTGATGAGAGTCAGGGGAGGTTTATCGTATTCCAGTCGGGTTACCTGGACACGTCCATATACCGAAGGGACAGGGAAATTACCGTAGCCGGTGAAATTACTGGGAAGAAAGTGCTGCCCATAGACGAGATTGAATACACCTATCCAGTGCTGTCACCCAGGGAAATCCATCTGTGGAGCGAGGAGAAAAAAGCCGAATATCCCTATTGGCACGATCCCTGGTGGTGGTATTACCCTTACCCTTATTGGCGACACCCCTATTGGTATCCCTATCGTCCCTGGTATCCTTAATTATTGAGGGTGGGAGGGACTTTTTTATTAACGCCCTTAGCCCAGAGTATCGGGCTGGAGCCCCGATGCCATAGCCCCTGTTTTCGTGCAAAACAGCGTGAGGTCCGCAAAATAGACAATGAGCGATCAAAAAGCTCAGGGAAAAGATTTGGTAGATCTGGGAAAATGGCTGGCGAATCGGGCTTCAACGATTTTGGGTAAAAAGGGGATGGATTTCACTTAAGCCGCAGAAATTCGAATCACCATGAAATTTCGCATTCCTCCGGGAGTCCGAACGCTCACCTCGTCATTCACGCGCTTCCCTATGAGGGCAAGGCCAACGGGGGAACTGGACGAAATTTTGCCTTGTTTCACATCCGATTCATCGGGGCCCACGAGCTGGTATTGGACCCGTTCCCCGGTATCCAGATTTTCCAGAGAAACCATGGATCCGAATAACACCCTGTCTGTTGATAGGTTTTTAATCTCAATGATTTCCGAACTGGTCAGCCGGGATTCGATATCGTTGATTTTACGTTCGATAAAGGCCTGACTTTCCTTTGCCGCATCGTATTCGGCATTCTCAGTCAAGTCCCCGTGGGAGCGGGCTTCCTCGATGGCCTTCATCACCTGAACCCGATCCACCCTCTTCAGGCGACTCAACTCCCTCATAAGGTCTCTATAGCCCTGTCTGGTGATTGGGACCCTCTTCATGGTTATTCCCTTCCCCCACCCGATTATAAGCCATTCAATGCAAGCTCATGCAAAAGTCAACCGGAAAAGGCCTCATATGATCAACGCTTGACAGATATCCTGGGAACAGGCCGGTGACTCCAGCCTTTCCTCCCTTCCATCCTTTTCCAGGAGAACCCCAATGGGGATATTATTGGGGGCATCACTGTAACGGACACAGAGGGATGCAGTAATCTCAATGGACGCCTTTGGGAAACCGCGGGGAATCAATGCGATGGGGCCCGGATAACCCTCTACCTTGATGACCACATCTCCCTCATGTGCCAGCTCCAGAAGCCGTTCATTCTCCTCTTTACGTCTCCCAATGATAACCTTTGTGGATTCATCCAGTCGAAAATGGCGCCCTACACGGAGGAGCTCGATGTCTCGGACCTGAATCTCACCTTGATGGGTAAGGAGGTCCCTTAATCGTCTGGAAAAAGCCGGGTCGGTAAGCAAACATCCCCCAGCGGGGTCGGGAAAATCACCTATCCCATACCGTTTTGCTAATTCAAATTGCCTTTTCCGGGAACGCCCCTGGATATCCAGGAGCCTCCCCCGATCGACTTTACCCTCCCTTTCCGGAACGGTTTCGGGTAAGAGCTTGGCACTAAGGGGACGGAGAATGAGCCCTTCATAGCCGGATTCTCGGGCGACCATCTGAAGCGCCTGTTTATTCTGGGACATGGGGCGTTGCCCCAGCACCTCACCGGTAAATATGAAATCGAAGTTCTCTCTTTTGAGGAGATACCCAGCTCGCTTCAGCATCAGGATGTGACAATCGATACAGGGGTTTACGTTCTTCCCGTATCCGTATTTCGGACCTCGAACCAATTGGAAATGATCCTCGGAAATATCGATGATCCGCAGGGGGACTCTCAACTGGGCCACCGCCCTTTGGGCCTTCTGAGAATCGAAAAAAGGGGTCTGAAAACAGATAGCCAGGACTTCAATCCCTTGGTCCTGCAACAGGCGTGTAGCCAGTATGCTATCCAATCCGCCCGATATGAGGCCTATGGCATTGGCCAAATTCGCTGATCCTTTCCCGAACGGAAATATGCCGAGCAGGCAAGCTATAAAATAGATGGAAGGATAAAAAAAATCAAGACGTTGGGGTCTGGAAAAAGATTTGATTTTTCTCCTATTTTACTATTAAATTTA
>DAOVGJ010000234.1 GCA_030672465.1 Pseudomonadota bacterium
TGTTTTCCCTCGCCATCTTATTCCCTGATAACCGATTTTTATTTGGTGGCCCTGCCGCTCAGCATATCGGCCGATAGTGCTTTCGAATAGCGATCGAAGATAACCTCTCTGTAATTATGATCGAATAAATCAATAAGTCAATTCATTGTGCTGCGGTTGTGCGGTTCGCCGCACAGGTTAAGGTTTAGGTTAAGGCTCAGGAAAACCTAGTGTTGGGGATCAGGACCTTCTTGAACAGACGATTTCAGAGGGAAATGTATAATTGACGATATATTCCCTCTTAATATCCTGAAAATGCAGCCGCTCAAGGTGCGGATTCATGAGTACTCCCCGACATTTGTTGACCGGGTAGATGTGGAATAGACATTTGAACAGAGAATCCGTCCACCTCTCGCCCTTGGTGGTGTTTACCAAGACCAGCCGGCCATTGGGTCTCAAAATCCTCCTGAACTCCTTGAGAACGTGATCGTATTCTGATGTGGGGAATATATCGAACATGTACTGGTTGACGATGAGATCGAAGGAACCGTCTGCATAAGGGAGGCTGCGGGAATCGCCTACCTTGACACTATAGTTGGCTAAACCCGTCTTTTTGGCTCTCTTTTTCGCCTTTTTTGCCATCATCGGGGAGATGTCGAGGCCTTCATTCCAGCCATCGGTGTTTCGTTTGAGGATTTCGACGAAGTTCAAGCCCGTCCCCACGGCCACCTCGAGCACGTTTTCCCCATTCCGAATATCGGCAATTTCGATGGCCCGCTGGCGGGCCTTGGATTCCATAACGAGGCCGAAAACATCGTATATATGGCAGAGCACATTATATTTGGCGACGACTTTTCTCTTGAGGAAAGATATGGGAAATCTTTTCCAGTTCATCATCGGGATGGGAATTCAGATTCAAAGGGATATGGTGATTTTCCGCCTAATTCACCTCCTTGTTTTTTAGCAAAAAATAATCGATTTTGCAACGTTCTTTTTCTACCTCATCATTTGAAACGCAATAGAGCCCCCACGCCCTCATGCTTACTGAGTTTGGGGTGATCTTTGACCATATCTACCTCGCCATCCCGATTGATCACGGATCGGATCATCTCCTCCGCCAGGTCTATGGTTTCGATAGTGCTATTGCAAAAGGGGCAACTTAGCGATGTTATTTCGCCCAGAGCGAGGCATTTGGTGCATTGCCAACCCTGCCTCTTAAGATCCTTGTTGAGTACGAGCCGGTGGACCTGGCCTTTATTGATGGCCTCAATGGTATCCTTTAATCCGACTGCGGCAGTTCCTCTGGCCAGGGCGGTCTCGATGAGCTCCTCAACAATGGAATCCTCTTCCTTAAGATATTCCCCGTGGAGATACTCAATGACCTTCTGGGCCAAACTTGATGATTCCTCCTCGAACTCCGCCGACAAATCCCCTTTGATCTTTTCCCTCACCCTTTCCGGGAGGAGGGCCCTGAAGGTAGCCAGGATGTGTTCCTGGCCGATGAGAACGATGTTTTCGCACCTTTCATCGTCGAAGAGCTTGACTAACTGCTCCGCCACGCCCTTATGGTGTTGATGCATGTGCTCCCGGATATGTCTTTGAAACCTCATCTGGGACCACCCCCCCTGTTCGTGTCTCCCGGGAACATAACTCTCTATTTGGGACTCCAAACGGATTTCGCCGAGGCTCATTTCGAAGATCTTGGCACGGTCCGTATCTACCATGACGGCGATGGCGGTCCTGTACTCATCCGTGATCTGGACCAACTGACGTAACGAGGGCTTGGATGAGATGGAAAGCTGATTTTCAAAGGGAATGCTGGATCGGAAGATTGTAAAGGCATCGATGCCGGAACAGGCAAATATGGCAATGCCATTGACCCCTTCGTCGTATGTCCGATGGATGACCCCATCTACGTATCGTTGGATCTCCTCAGAATCTTTCTGTAAGCTTTTCCTGATCCTTTCTTCTTCCTTAACCAATTTTTGGGCTTGTTTCAGCTCGTTCTTCACAAAGAGCCGGACTCTCTTCCGCTGTTTTTCATCCTCCCATTTGGTATTGAGATAGAGGCTAATAAAGGGATAGTCGGTTTCGGGGATCTTGGCCAATTTTCTTATTTCTCTTTTGATATCCATAAGGCTGTTCCTCCGACATCAGTGGACGGGTTTTCACAACGGGATAAAGGGAATTATTTTGCCGATGGGCAATGGAATGGGTAAGGGGTGTAATGGTTATTGACAGGAATACCATCTTTAACCTAGGGTTATTGTAAACTCAATTTCTCAGAATTGCAACGATTAAGAAGTGCTGCGCCGATTTGGTGCTGCGGTGCTGCAGTTACTACGAGTGTTGAGTTACAAGTGTTTAGTGTCGAGTAC